>NZ_CAUDSG010000033.1:0-15697 GCF_958451995.1 Candidatus Avelusimicrobium alvi | reverse complement strand
ATAGGGGGATATATCCCGTGCAGAAAAGCCTCGGATTTACGCTAATAGAGCTGTTAGTGGTCGTTTTAATTATCGGTATTTTGTCGGCTGTCGCGCTGCCGCAGTATGAAAAAGCGGTAATGAAATCCCGCTTTGCCAATATGCGCCAGCTGGCCGCACAATATAAAACGGCGGAAGAAGCTTATTATATGGCCAACGGCGTGTATACCAATATCACCGCAAACCTGGATTTATCTTTCCCGGGCTGTCGGCTGCTAGCCGATACACTGGTGTGCGACAATTATTTTATCCTGGACCCGCTTCTTTCCAGCTCGGACGGAGCGAATCCCTCAGCCGCCAACTTACAGTTGGCATATTGTCCGGCTTATGCGGGTTCCGCACCCACCTATTCGGACTGCCACACCCGCGCCGATTTTATCTATACCGTTTGGCTGACGCACTCCGCCAAGCCGGACCAGACCGAATGCCTGGGGAAAACGGAACAGGGCCGGATACTGTGTAAAAGCTTATCCTGACTTGTTGGCCTTTTACGCAAAAAGCCCCGCTGTAAAAGCGGGGCTTTCTATTATAAGCAGGAAGCAAAATCAGATTTCGGGAATTTTCGTGCGCGCCGCCGCAAATAAAATGGCGGCTATCATACTTTGCGCGTCGGCCTGGTACTTGCCGGCGATGTCAAACGCGGTGCCGTGCGTGGGAGAGGTGCGCAGAAATTTCAACCCGGCCGTTATGTGCACAATGGGTTCGCGCGCGGCCAGTTTTAAACCTAAAAGCGCCTGGTCGTGATACATACACAGCAGTCCGTCGTACTTGCCGTGCGCGTGGCTGGCCCACAGGCTGTCCGCCGGGAAAGGGCCCTCGGCCCGGATGTTTTGGCGGCGCAGCGCGCGGACCGCCGGCTCAAGGACGGCGCGTTCCTCCGTGCCGAATTTGCCGTTGTCTCCCGCGTGCGGATTTAGTGCGCACAGCGCGATGCGCGGCTTGGCGATGCCCAGCCGCTTGAGCGCCTGCACGAAGTTCCGCGCGGCGTGCGTTACGCGCGCTTTGGTAAGCAGGCGCGGTAAATCGGCCACGGCGAAATGTTCGGTTACCAGCGCGCAGCGTATCGGGCCGCTGACAAACATCATCAGCCCGTCTTTGCCCGCGCGTTCGCGCAGAAACTCGGTGTGCCCGACATACGGAATGTTGGACAGCGCCCAGCTTTGTTTGGAAATCGGTGCGGTAACCAGCGAACAGCCCGATCCCATAGCCAGCTTGCAGCCGAGTTCCACGGCTTTAAACGACGAAAGACCGCCTGCGGCGGTGGGGCCGTGGGGGGCGTCCTGCAGGCATTCGCAGGAATCCATACCGACCAGCCGCGCGAGGCTGTCGGTAAATCCCGCGCGGATAAGCGAACACGGCTCCCCAATAACAATCGGGGAGCAGGCGTGCTGCACCAAGGGGCTTTTTAAAGCTTTAACGGTTACTTCCGGCCCGATGCCTAACGGGTCTCCGGCAGTTATAAATACAACAGGTTTCATGACTTGTCCAAGTACAATTAAACTCAAAAAGGGAGGCGAGGAACCGGTAACCCTTTATCAACTAATTGAACAAAATTTCCAAGTCGTTCTTATTTGTCGGTTTCAGCGTTTTTTGTTTCGGTTTTGGCTTTAGCGTCTTTGGTCTGCGCCGGAGCGGCCTTGGCGGCGGTTTCTTCCAACAAAGCGTCCGATTCAAATGTTTTGGTAACTTTTACGTCGGCTTTGTTATACAATTCTTCAATATATTCGCCCATAGCCATCTGTACGCGCTGTTGGGCGAGGTATTGGGCCAAGTCTTTGGAGATGTCGTCGTAGGAAATGGATTTTTCAGCCCGTTTTTCTTTGATTTTAATGATGTGGAACCCCACGTCGCTTTTAATCGGGGCGCTTACTTTGCCGACGGCGAGGGTGAAGGCTTTGTCGTCAATGGCTTTGGGGGCCACGCCTTTAATCAAAATCATGTCGCCGCCGCTGGCGAGGGCGTTTTTGTCTTCGGTGTATTTTTTGACCGCGGCGGAAAAGTCCAGCCCGCCGTCAATTTCTTTTTTAATCTGTTTGGCGAGCTCTTCTTTTTTCTTTACGTCTTCGGGTTTCATATCTTTGGTAACGGCTAAATAAATGTGCCCGATGCGCACCTGCTCGGCGGTAAGCTGCTGGAGTTTGGCGGCAATGGCCTGGGCTTCTTTAAGTTTTACCGGGTCTTCTTTTTCCAGGGCTTTGATTTTTTTGGTGTTGTTTTTCATCACCGCTTCCACGTTGGCGTAAAGCGCTTTGGCGTCGGCTTCTTCCACGGGTTTGACGGAGGCCTGCAGCTGCTGTTCCATCAGTTTGCGCACGGCGATGTCTTTTTCCAGTTTTTTCTTATAGGTTTTAAAGCTCATTCCCTGTTTTTTGAGCGCTTCGTTAAAGCGTTTGTCCGCGCCTTTGGGGTCTTGTTTGCCGGTTACTTCATCAATGATAAAGCGCGTTTTGATTTCGTTCACGCCCGCATCCAGTTCCGAATCTTTCACCTGGATTTTCTGTTCTTCGGCGGCCTGGTACAAAAGCTCTTTGGAAATAAGTTCTTTTAACACTTCGCGGCCCAGTACGTCTTTGGCGTATGGTTTTTCTAAAAATTGCGGCGCAGCGACCTGGTATTGTTCCACGACGCCTTCCAGATAGGTGTCGTATTCGGAGGCCAGCACCGGCCGTCCGTTGACCGTGGCGACGGAAGATTCCATCACCTTGGCCTGCAGGTTCACCCCGAGGGCCGCCAAGCAGACGGCCAAAAACAGTTTATTCGCTTTTTTCATATATCACAACCTCGTATTTGTTTTTTAAAGATTCCAAAACGTTGTCCAGCTTTTTGTTTTCCAGCACTTCCCGGATGCGCGGCTCGGCTTCTTTGCGCGAGAGCCGTTTTTCATTGGTCTTCATTATTATATGAAATCCCTGCGCGGTTTTGAAAAAACCTTGCACGCTCCCGGCGGGGGAGTTGGCCGCGATGACCTCTATGTCCGTCAGGTATTCGCCCGGCATAAACGAAAGCGTTTTAAGCGTTTCCGGCGCGGAGCTGTATTGGCGTTCCAGCTCTTTCCAGCGCGAGGGCGACGCTTTTAGCGCGCGGAGCACCTGGTCGGCGGTTTGGGCGTTGTCCACGATAATTTGTCGGACCGTCATCTCGTAGGGATACTTTTTGTAATACTCGGCGATTTCTTCGTCCGTTACGGCGGTTACGCCCGTTTCCTGCAGTTTGTCGTACCACATACGTTCCAGCGTCTGTTCGGCGAACTGTTGGTAAATTTCGGCCATTTGGGCGCGTTTGTCGTCCATGAGGGAAAGGTAAATGTCGGACTGGTCCAGCCCTTCTTCTTTGGCGGCCGCGGAAATGAGTTTCTCGCGCGTGATAATCTGCAGCAGGTTCTGCCGCCCGATGGGCGTTTTGGCAAACTCGCGGTCCTCTTTGGACAAGAGGGCCGTGCGGGCGTCAATATCCTGCTGCGTGATGGTTTCGCCTCCTACGCGGGCGGCTGTTCCTTCGGGCAGCGGTGCTTCTTTTTGGCAGCCCCACGCCAGGAGCAGCAGGACGGGTAAAATCAACCGGTTTTTCATATGCATATACTATATCATTTTTGCGGTTTTAAAATTCTTTCAAAAAAAGAAAGCGTTTCGCGCGCAAAGGCGGCGGGGTCTTTGCCCTGCGGCGCGGTCAGGCGCAGGCCGTCCCCGTTTTTGGATTTAACGAATTCCACCCCCTGCGGGCCGAAGCGGTTGAACAGTTCGCCGGGCAGCGTGGGAGGCATTTGAAAATGGCGCGTAAACAGCAGTTCCAGCTGTCCGTCCAGCCAGTCCACGTGGTAGATTTCCAGCCGTCCGGCGCGGGCGGACAGGCGGAACAGCTCCGTCAGATTCAGCACTTCCTGCGGCACGGGGCCGCTTAAATCGGCCAGGCGCGCCAGGACGGTTTGCGCCTTGGCTTCGTCCGCGCTCATCAGTTCTTTGTAATACTTCAGGCGTTCGGCGTCGTCGGGCACATAGTCGGGCGGAATATACGCGGGCACCGGCAGGCTGACTTTGGCGCGCAGATTGCGTTCCGGGCGTTCGCCTTTTAACTTTTTAACTTCGGCGGCCACCAAATCGCAGTACAGGCTCAGCCCCACTTCGTTGACGTAGCCGTGCTGTTTGACCCCTAATAAATCGCCCGCGCCGCGTATTTCCATATCGCGAAGCGCCAGGCGGAACCCGCTGCCCAGCTCGCCGAATTCCATCAGTGCGGCCAGCCGCTGGCGGGCCTCTTCGGTGGGGTCTTTTTCCTCTTTGGGCTTCCAGTAGACGGCGGCCAGGTCGGCAAAGTTGTTGTCTTCGGGCTCGGATTTTTTAAACAGCCAGTCCGGGTGGAACAAATAGCAGTAGGCTTTGGTGCTGCCGCGGCCGATGCGCCCGCGCAGCTGGTAGAGCTGGGCGAGACCGAAATTGTGCGCGTTTTCAATAATCAGGGTGTTGGCGTTGGTGATGTCAATGCCGGACTCTATGATGGTGGAGGCCAGCAGAATATCATATTTGCCGTTGTTAAAATCCCACAGCGTTTGCTCCAGTTCTTTTTCATCCATCTGGCCGTGCGCCATGCAAATGCGCGCCTGAGGCACGAGCTGTTTTAGAAATAAATAGCGCGATTCCATACTCTGCACGCTGTTGTAGACGTAGTAAATCTGCCCGCCGCGCGCGAGTTCCTGCGTAATGGCCGCCGCCGCGAGTTCGTTATTCCACGCGGTAACGACGGTTTTAATGGGCGTGCGTCCGCGGGGGGGCGTGTCAATCAGCGAAATGTCTCGCAGGGAGGAAAGCGATTGGTTTAACGTGCGCGGGATAGGCGTGGCGCTTAACATTAAAGAGTGTACGCCGGCGCTTTTGGCGCGGATTTTTTCTTTCTGTTTCACGCCGAAGCGGTGTTCTTCGTCAATAATCACGAGGCCCAGGTCTTTAAACGCAATGTCTTTACTCATCAGCCGGTGGGTGCCGATGATAATGTCGCACACGCCGGTTTTCAGTTCTTCCACTACGGCTTTTTGTTCTTTGGCGGTTTGGAAGCGGCACAGCATACGCACGTTGACCGGGAACCCCGCAAGGCGTTTGGAAAACGTTTTATAATGCTGGGCGGCCAAAATGGTGGTGGGCACCAGCAGCATCACCTGCTTACCCGACAGCGCCACTTTCAGCGCCGCGCGCATAGCCACTTCGGTCTTGCCGAAGCCCACATCTCCCACCAGAACGCGGTCCATAGGTTTGGGCAGGTCCAGGTCGTGCAGGGTGGCCTCAATGGCCTGTTCCTGGCCGGGCGTGAGTATGTAAGGGAAGGAATCCGCAAATTCCTGTTCAATGCGCGGGTCCCCCGGTACTTCGGGCGCGGGGGTGGCCTGGCGCAGGGCTTCCAGCTTTAAAATTTCTTTGGCGGCTTTTTGGGCTTCTTCTTTGACGCGTTTTTTGACGTCTTTCCACGCCGCTCCGCCCAGGGCGGACAGCGCCGGCCGCTTTCCGCCCGCGCCGATGTACTTTTGCACTTTTTTAAAGTCGTACATCGGGACGTACAGCCGGCTGCCCCGGCGGTATTCAATAATCAGGCAGTCGGTGGGGTTTTCGTCTTTGTCCATTACTTCCAGGCCGAGGTAGCGGCCCACGCCGTGCTCCTGATGGACGACGTAATCCCCGGCTTCCAACTCTTTAAAGCGCACGCGTTTGGCGCCTTCCACGTCAAAGCGTTTAATCACGTTGGCCGCGGAAAAACGGCGGCTTAAAATTTCGTTGGTGGTAATCAGGGCAAAGCGGTCCTCGGGGCTGGCAAATCCCTGCGTTAAGGAGGATATTTTAAACGCGGTTTTTTGCAGGTGCGGATAATCGGCCGCCAGTTCGGTCATGCGGTCCAGCTCGCCGCGGTTTAAACAGCAGACGGTAACGGTCATTCCCCGCTCGGAAAGCGAGGCGACTTCCCGGTCCAGCAGGTCCATATTGGCGTTGAAAGCGATGTTGGCTTTTAAATTGCAGTTTACGCCGTCCGCCGCCGGGAGCAGCGTGGTTACCGCGCAGCCGGGGTAATCCGCCGGGTTAAACTCTTTGTCCGGCTCGTCAAATATAAAAGAATAGTTTTGGACGTAGTCCGCAAGCGAGGCCGGGGTGCTTTCAAATACCAGCGGGATGATGACGGCTTCGTCCGCGTGTTCTTTGGTGTTTTGGGTGTCCAGGTCAAACGCGCTGATAACGTCTATGCGGTTGCCCGCAAAATAGAGGCGCAGGGGTTCGGGGCGGTTGAGGCAAAAAATGTCCACCACGCTCCCGCGCGCGGCGTATTGGCCGGGCACTTCGGCGTAGTCGTCGCGGGTGTAGCCGGCGGCTTCCAGGCGGTCTAACAGTTCCTGGCGGCGCAGGGTGTCTCCCCGGTGTACGGTAAACAGCCGCTTTTTGAATTCTTCCGGGTCCGGCAGGGGCAGCGAAAGCGCTTCGTAATGCGCGCTCAGGAGCCGGGGGCCGGACGCGGGGGACAGTAAATCGTACAGCGCGTTCATGCGCCCGGTGTCGGTGTCCGGCAGGGTAAAGGCTTGAGCGCCGCGCGGCGCAAATTCGCGGGCGGCGTTGTCAAAATCGTCGGTTTCGCGGGAGGTGACAAACAGGGCGTTCTGCCCGTTGTTGAGGTATTTTTGGCAAACAAAGTACGCCTTCGCGGCGCCGTTGGGCAGCCCGTAGTAGCGGGTGGGGTGCGTCTGTATTTTGTCTGTCATGAGCCGCTTGCGTTCCGTGAACGCGGCGGGGCGGAACCGTTAAAAGCTTTGTGGTTCAGTCCCGGTGATGAAAGCTTCCAAAAATTTGTTGCGCTCGGTTGGCATGGCCAGTTTGCCCGTCAGCGGGTTGACGTAGGCGAACGAAATGCCTTCCGGTACGGCAAAATCTTCGTTAGGTTCGTCTTTAAGCACTTCCTGCATAATGGCCGTCCACCAGCGGGCGGTGGTGCTGCCGGTAAAGCGGGCGCCCTTTTCGTGGGAAGTGTCGTCGTCATAACCCATCCAGGCGGCCGCTGCGGTGCGCGGGGTCATCCCCACGAACCACATGTCGCGGTGGCTTTGGGTGGTGCCTGTTTTGCCCGCAATGTTGCGGCCCAGGCGCGATACATACGCGCCGCTTCCGCGCTGGACGACGCCTTTCATCATATTGACTAACAGATACGAATCCTGCGGCGAGAAGGCGGCCTCTTCAATCGGCACGTGCTGTTCCAAAATTCGTCCGTTGGCGTCTTCCACGCGCTCAATATAATAATTATCCGTATGAATGCCGCCGTTGGCAAAGGTGGACAGGGCGGCTAAATGCTCATCCATTGCCAGTACGCTTACGCCCAGCGCCAGCGCGGGAACGCGCGGCAGATTGGCGGTGATGCCCGCTTTGCGCGCCACGCGCACCACGGCGGGTACGCCCACGGCGTCAATTAAGTTCACGGCCACGAGGTTTTTGGATTTTTCAAGCGCTTTTCTAAGTGTAATCCACCCTTCGTTGCGGCCGCCGTAGTTTTGCGGCACCCAAACGTTAAAATCTTTGCTGGCGATGAAGGATTGTTTGGCCAGGTCCAGCGAGTATAAATCGGCGTTTTCGTCAAACGTGCGCCAGTTGCGCCCGTCGTAATAGAACATGGTGGGCAAGTCTTTAACCAAGGTGGCGGGGGTGTAGCCTTTTTGCAAAGCGGCCATCCATACATACGGTTTAAACGACGATCCCGGCTGGCGTTTGGCCTGCGTGGCGCGGTTGAATTTGCTTTCGTCAAAGCCGCGTCCGCCCACCAGCACGCGCACCGCCCCGGTTTTAACGTCGCGCACCATAAACGCGCCCTGCAGGCGGGGATATTCGGCCTGCGGGTCTTTGGGTTCGGTTTCTTCTTGGTTGGGGTCTTCCGCTTCGGCTTCGGTGTCGTGCGGGTCTATTTCAATGCCCAGGCCTTTGGCCACCTGTTCGTCAAACTGCTGGAGCCACTGGTTCATAATTTTTTCGGCGGCGGCCTGCTGTTCAATGTCTACGGTGGTGTAAATGTTCAGCCCCGCTTTCCACAACACGTCCATCCCGTATTTGGGTTCCAGCATACGGCGGATGTGTTCAATAAAGTATTGCCCCGGCGCGGCTTCGGCCACGGGCGGTTTTTCGGGCAGGGGCTCCTGTTTGGCTTTTTCCAGCTCTTCTTTGGAAATGTAATTCTGCTGGTGCATAACGTCCAGCACCAGATTGCGCCGCTGGCGGGAAAGCGTCGGATTGGCGAACGGGTTATAGCGGCCCGGCGCGGGAATCAGCCCCACGATAAGGGCGGCCTCGCCGGTGGTCAGTTCGGAAAGTTCTTTGTCAAAATACTTTTTGGCGGCGGCTTTTACGCCGTATGCGCCGCTGCCCAAGTAAATTTCATTCAGGTAGAGCTGCAAGATTTCGCGCTTGCTGAACTGGTGTTCTATCTGGATGGCTAAAATGATTTCGCGGATTTTGCGGATGATTTTCTTTTCCTGCGTTAAAAACACGCCGCGCGAAAGCTGCTGGGTAAGCGTGGAGGCGCCCTGTTTGGCGCGGCCGGTCAGCACGTCGTGCAGAATGGCGCGGATAATGCCTTTGACGGAAAAACCGGGGTGGGTGAAAAAATCGCGGTCTTCCATCGCCACTACGGCGTTTTGCAGGTCTACGGGAATGTCTTCCAGCGGCACCATGCTGCGCTTTTCAATGGAAAATTCGTGTATCAGGTTGTTGTTGCGGTCAAACACTTTGGTGGTGAGGGAAGGGGTATACTCTTCCATCTCGTACACCGGGGGCAGCCCGGAGAAAATGTAGCGCATAAACACCGCGCACAAAATGATGAAAACAAACAGCCCCGCCAGGGCGGAGAAAATAAACGGTTTGGAAGTGATAATTTTTTTAAAGCGTTTGCGCATACACTAAATTATATCAAAAATCCCCGTCCGCCACCGCTTATGCGCGGGAGCGGGTTTTGGGTAGTAAAAAGCGGTGAAACATAGTAAAATAACAATATGGTGTATTAGAGGCTGCTTATGATTAAAAAACGAATTTCCAAGAAAAAGGAAGAGAGTTGCTGCGTTTTCTCCTGTCCTCAATGCAAAAAAAAGCCGGGCGCATCGTGCCCGGAGGGTGCCGTTCCTTTTTTATTGCAGACCAACGATTTGGAGTCTATTAAAAAAAACGGCGTGGACGGCTATGACGTGGTGGCGCTGGTGGACGCGAAAACGCGCCAGGTGGCCATTTTCAGCAATGTGTCCGGCCGGGTGTCTTTGCAGGATTTAAAAGAAGGCCGCCCGCTGCACCGCCAGGCGTTTGAACACGCTTTAAAAGGGCGCATACACCACTATGAATGGGGCCTTGAAAAAGCCGATAAACATTACTTTTACCAAAGTACGCTTATTCCCCTGCGTAATGCGCAGGGCGAGGTGGGCAACGTCCTTTCGCTCACGCGCGACATTACCAACTGGGGCGGCGGCTACCGCGCCGGGGATATGCTGCGCGAAGGCGCCTCCCCCCGGACGTTCTCGCAGATTTTGTTGGCCGCCCGCGAGGCGGAGAAAAAAGAGATTTCCAAAGCGCTTCACGATGAAATCGGTTCCGCGGCGGTTATTCTGACGGCTCTTTTAAGCCTGGTGAAAGCCAGCGTAAAAGAAGGGGACCGCAAACAGGCGCTGGCGGATATCGCCAAGCTGGACGCCCAGATTAAAGGCAGTATTGAGCGCGTGAAGAGCATTGTTGTGTCGCTTCGGCTGCCGAGCCTGGAAAATGACGGCGCTTTAGGCGGCTCCATCCGCGAGCTTTTGGAAAATATCAGCGGTTACGTGCATATTCCGCATACGTTTGAGTATGAACCGGTCAGCGGCGAAAACGGCGTTTCCGACAGCGTCAAAATTCTTCTTTACCGTATTGTACAGGAAGCGCTGAACAACATCGTCAAACATTCGCGCGCCAAGCATATATATGTGCTGTTAAAGCGCAAGAATGACGCCATCCGGCTGGTAGTGGAGGATGACGGAATCGGGTTTAAACCGCTCAAGCAGGGGTCCATCCGCAAGGTCGGACTGCTTGCCATGAAAGACAGCGTCAGGCTTCTGGGCGGCACCATATCCATAAAAAGCGCGCCGGGCAAAGGCACCCGTATTGAAGTCGTTTGCCCGTGCGTTGTATACGGGGGAAAAGAATGAAAAGAAAAATCGTATTGGCGGACGACCACGCCATCGTGCGTAACGGCGTAAAGGCCGTGCTGGAAAAGCTGGGCAAAAATATGGAAATCGTAGCCGAAATTTCCAACGGAAAAGATTTGGTGGACTATGCGCAGAAACACGGCGCCGACGTGTACGTGGTGGATATTTCCATGCCGGTGCTTAACGGGATTGAAGCCGTGGAGCGCATCGTCCGGCGCAACCCCGACGCCAAAGTGGTAATGCTCAGTATGTACGATGACCGCGTGTCGGTGGAGAAGTCTCTTAAAGCCGGCGCGAAAGGGTTTATTGTAAAAGTTTCCACCGCCGACGAAATCGTGGACGCGATTGAAGAAGTGGCGGCCGGACGGTTTTATTTGTGCAGTAAGGTTTCCAAATACATCGTGCAGGGGTTTCTGGGCAAGTCTTCTTCCAGAAAGCGCGACGTAACCGGCCTTACTCCCAAAGAAAAAGAAGTGCTGCAGTTAATTGCCGAAGGCTACAGCAGCAAACAAATTGCCAAATCGTTCAATCTTTCCTTGAATACGATTCACGTGCACCGCAACAACATTATGAAGAAGCTCGGCATTCACAAACAGGCTGAACTGGTGCGTTACGCCATCAAGGAAGGCATTGCACAGCTATAAAGGATTATTATGCGTATTATTGCAGGAACCGCCCGCGGGCGGAAGATATTTTCCGTGTCCAAAAATTTGCCCGTAAAGCCGATTTCGGACCGTATTAAACAGTCTCTTTTTGACATTCTGCGCCCGCGCATCACCGCGGCCATTATGCTGGACTTGTTCGCCGGGACGGGGAATGTGTCGCTGGAGGCGTTGTCCCGCGGCGCGCTTAAAACCGTGATGGTGGACAAAGAGCCCGCGTGTATTAAAAACATTCACAGAAACCTGGAACACCTGGGCTTTGCGGACCGCGCCAAAGTGCTGCGCGGGGACGTGTTAAAACCGCTGGACTGGCTGATGCCTTACAGCGACAACGAAGGCTACGATATTATTTTTATGGGCCCGCCCTACCGCGACATTAACAACAAAATGCTTTCGCTCTCGCAGCCCGCTTTGCAGAACGTGGCCGACTCGCGCCTGTTGGCGCCCGACGGCATTATCGTATTGCAAAACCACAAAACCGAAGAATTTGCCGTACCGCAGGGCCTGGAAATTTACCGCGTGGAAAAATACGGAGACACCTTGGTGCATTTCCTGCGCGCCGCCGCGCCCAAGAAAGAAAAAGAGGCCGCGCATGTATAGCGACGTATACGAATTAAATTACTCCAAAATCAAAACCTATCAGGAGTGCCCGGTTTTGTATAAGTATAAGTATATGGAAGGCCGGCGCGAGGGGCTGGTGCCCGCTTCGTCTTTGGGGGTGTCCATTCACCGCGCGCTGGAAGAATACCATAAACACTGCAACGACCCGGCGGAACTGCTCGCTTATTACGACGACTGCTGGCTCGGCGCCGGCTACTCCAGCGCGGGCGAACAGATGGAGTGGTATTTAAAAGGCAAAAAAATGCTGGAAACGTACGCGCAGGCCGAGTACGAACGCAAAACCACCGTGGACAGCGCCGAACGCGAATTTATTTTTCAGGAAGGCCAGTGGACGCTGCGCGGCAAAATTGACCGCATTGACAAACACCCGGACGGCTCGTGGGAAGTGATTGATTATAAAACGGGTACGGATGTGGATTTGTCTTTGCCGGTAACGGAATCCCTGCAGATGGGCATTTATGCCGTGGGCGCGCGCCGCGCGTGGAATATGCAAAAAGGCAAAGCCACGTTTTATTTTGTGGCGTTTAACCAAAAAGTCAGCGCGCCGTTTGACGCGTTTGACGAAAAGAAAATTCTGGATACGTTCATCAGCATCGGCAAAAAAATAGAAACGGGCGATTTTGAACCGAATTTGGAGCATTGCGCCGTATGCCCGTTCAATACGCGGTGCGAACATTCGGCTTTAGCCAAACAAGCGCAGTAACCCGCGCGGAATTTACTAAAGCCTGCCTTATCCGGCGGGCTTTTGGTTTTTGGGGAGTATATGAAAGACTTGATTAAAAAAGCAAAACGCATTGTATTTAAATTCGGCACCAACGCTTTAAGCACCGAAAGCGGAGACCTCGCGCTCTCGCGCCTGTATTCGTTTATGGAGGATATCGCCGCCCTGCGCGCGCAGGGAAAAGAAGTGATGGTTGTTACTTCCGGCGCGGTGGGGATGGGCAAAAGACGCCTGGGCCTCACCAGCGCGCCCGACGTGGTTTCTTTAAAACAGGCCTGTGCGGCGGTGGGGCAGATCAGCCTGATGAAATTTTACGAAGACGGTTTTAAACAGCTGGGCGCGGTGGCGGCGCAGGTACTGCTGACGGAAGACGATTTTGCGCACCGTAGCCGCTATTTAAGCCTGCGCGATACGCTAAACCGCCTGCTGGAGCTGGGGTGTATTCCCGTCATCAACCAGAACGACACCGTTTCCACCAACGAGCTGCGCGGCTATAAAGAAAAAGGCGTAAAAGTCTGCTTTGGCGACAACGACAAACTTTCCGCCCTCGTGGCAGCCGGTATGGACGCGGACCTGCTTTGCATTATGAGCGACGTGGAAGGCTTGTTTAACGGAGACCCGCGCAAAGACAAAAACGCCAAACTGATTGAAACCGTCCAGGGCGTTACGCCGGAAATTGAAGCCCTGGGCTTCTGCGCGTCCGCGCGCGGACGCGGCGGGATGAAAACAAAGCTGGAAGCCGCCAAAGTGGTTACGCGCTCCGGCGCGGCGATGGTGATTGCGTACGGCAAGCGCCCGGGTGCGGTTTCGGCGGTGTTCGGCCCCGATTTTAAAGGCACGCTGTTCCTGCCGGTGGAAGATCTGCCCGGCAAAAAACTCTGGCTTGCTTACGCCACCAATGTGGCGGGGGGCGTAACGCTCAACGCCGGGGCGAAAAAAGCCGTGTGCGAAAAAGGCTCTTCTCTTCTGCCCGCCGGCATTACCGCCGTGGGGGGAGAGTTTGAGGCGGGGGACGCCGTGTCCATCCTGGACGAATCCGGCGCGGAGCTTGCGCGCGGGCTGGCCAATTATTCGGCCAAGGAACTGCGCAAAATCGCGGGGTGCCGCTCGGAAGAGATAGCGAAAAAAATCGGCTATAAAAATTACGACGAAGCCGTCCACCGCGATAATATTGTTTTACTGTGAGGTTTTCTGTTTATGAACGTATCTGAAATTGCCGCCCGCGCCAAACAAGCTTCCTATATCTTGGGCGCGCTGCCGCCCGAAACCAAGGACCGCGCGTTAAACGCCATGGCCTGCGCCCTGCGCGTGCACGCCGATGAGATTTTGGCCGCCAACCAACTGGATTTGCAGGAAGCCAAACGCGCCGTGGAAGCGGGCGAAATGAAACCCGCGCTGTACGAACGCCTGAAACTGACGCGCGAAAAGCTGGAAGTCGTCATCCGGGGCGTGGAAGAGCTGGTGGAACTGCCGGATCCGGTGGGGAATGTGCTGGCGGCTACGGAGCTGGACGAAGGGCTGAACCTGTACAAGGTTTCGTGCCCGATAGGGCTTATCGGCGTGATTTTTGAAGCGCGGCCCGACGTGGTGCCGCAAATCGCCGCGCTGGCCGCCAAGTCCGGCAACGCCGTGGTGTTAAAGGGCGGCCGCGAGGCCCTGCATACCAACGACGCGCTCGCCAAAGTGCTGCAAAACGCCCTGGCCTCCGTGCCCGGTTATCCGCCGGAAGCGTTAAACTTAATCCATACGCGCGAAGAGTCCGCGCAGATGCTGGCGCTGGACCGGTTTTTTGATTTAATTATTCCGCGCGGCGGCAATTCGCTGATTGCGTACGTCAAAGCCAATACCAAAATCCCCGTGCTGGGGCATGCGGACGGCGTATGCCATATTTTTGTCGCGCGCTCGGCGGAGGTGGAAATGGCCAAGAAAATCTGCGTAGACGCCAAAAACCAATATCCTTCCGCCTGCAACGCGCTGGAAACTTTGCTGATTGACGAAAACTGGCCGGACAATTATAAAAAAGAGCTGTTGGGCGCGTTTGTTAAAAGCGGGGTGGAACTTTTCGGCGGGGCGGACGTCGCCGCGCTGGCGCCCGTGCGCGGCCCGGTAACGGACTGGCATACCGAATACGGCGAGAAAAAGCTTTCCGTCAAACAGGTTAAAAACGTGCTGGACGCCGTGGAACATATTAACCGTTACGGCTCGCACCATACGGACGGCATCCTCTCGGCCGACCACGACGAAGTGCAAATTTTTATGGATTTGACGGATTCCGCAGGCGTGTATCACAACGCTTCCACGCGCTTTGCCGACGGCTACCGCTACGGCTTCGGCGCGGAAGTGGGTATCAGCACCGGCAAAACACATGCGCGCGGGCCGGTGGGCCTGGAAGGACTGACGATTTATAAATATAAATTGTACGGAAACGGGCAGATTGTGGCCGACTATACCGGCGCGCAAGCCAAACCGTTTACGCATAAAAAGATAGGGGGGAATGTATGAAACTGGGGTTTATCGGCGCCGGCGAAATGGGCGGCGCCATTATTAGAGGTCTTTTAAAAAGCGGCTGGCCGAAAGAGGAAATCCTCGCTTCCGTGCATTCGGCGGATTCGGCGCGGAAGCTGGCGTCGGAGCTGGATATTGACGCGACGACGGACAACCGCCGCGCGGCCGAACACGCGGACGTAATTTTTTTAGCCGTAAAACCCGGCGTGGTGCCGCAGGTGCTGGAAGAAATCAAAGGCGCGCAGCTTTCCGCCAAGCCGGTGGTGTGTATGGCCCTGGGCTGGACGCTGGAAAAATTGCAGACCGCACTGCCCAACTGGCCCGTCATCCGCATTATGCCCAATACGCCGGTGGCCCTGCAGGCGGGCGTTACGCTTTTTGCGTTCGGCCGGGAAACATCCGCCGAAACGCGCCGCGCCGTAACGGCGTTGTTTGAACGGCTCGGCAAAACCGAGGAAGTGCCCGAAGAACTTTTTGACGCGGCGACGGCGGTGTCCGGCTCCGGCCCGGCGTTTGTGTATTATTTTATTGATGCGCTGACCAAAGCCGGTATGGCGCACGGCCTGACGGAAGAACAGGCGGCGCCGCTGGCGCTTCAGACGGTAACAGGTGCGGCCAAAATGGTGGAAGACACCGGCCTTTCGCCCGCACAGCTGGCGCAGAAAGTGGCTACCCCCGGCGGCTGTACGGCGGCGGGGCTGGACGTGCTGATGGCTTCGGAACTGGGCGCGGTGCTGGAAAAAACAGTAGGCGCGACGGTAGCCAAAGCCAAGGAATTTGCCAGGTAAAACAGGCGGCTGTTGTTTTTGGGCGGATAAGACTAACTCTTATCCGCCCTTTTTATGGCGTTTGTTTCGGAAGATGTGTCCGTTCTGCCGTTGTATGCAGGTCTTAGCCGTGTTGTTGCCGTTATGGTTCCGGCCTTTAGCCCGTCTATAAAATCCGTTTTACGCGGGAGAAGCGTTTTATTTGTCTGAGCGA
>NZ_CAUDSG010000032.1:0-16845 GCF_958451995.1 Candidatus Avelusimicrobium alvi | reverse complement strand
GGCGAGCCGCCCCTCCCTTTCCCTGACGGAACCATCCGACTAATTGAGCCACACTATTTAAACAATGTTGCCAAGTACCGTAAAGCGAGCACGAAAAGCCGCCCGCAGGGTCCGGGCCTTGGGGTCCTGGCCTTATCCAGGGTTCAGCAAAATACGGTACTTTTAAATACTTGGGAGAGAAACATTTGGGGATATTCCCGTCTGGTATACCACCGCCCGCAGGGTCCGCCCCGCCCTTTCCCTGACGGTGCCATCCGACTGATTGAGCCACACAATGCGGGAAAAAAGATACAATACAAAAAAGGGGGTCTTTACAATGATTGAACAAAAATTTCACGTGCGTTTTGACGAACTGGACGCGCAGGGACATATTCCCGCCGCCGCTTTTTTAAAATACTTTCAGGAGTCCGCCGCGCTGGACAGCCATCAGCTGGGCTTTGGCTGGGAAGCCCTGCAAAAGGACCATCTGGCCTGGGTGCTGACGCATATGCAGGCCCACGCCCTGCAGGCCGATATCAAACATCAGGACGTAACGGTAAAAACCTGGCACTCCTATTCGGACAAACTCCTAAGCCGCCGCCAGTTTGTCATATCCGGAGCGGACGGCACGCCGCTGTTTGAAGGGTCTTCCTGGTGGGTGATTATAGACACCGAAAGACGCCGCCTGACCCGCACCCCCCAAAGCCTGCTTGATTTAAATCCCGCCGAGCGCGAGGAACTGGAACCCGAAGAAAATTTCAAGGCGCCGCTTCCGGAAGGCAATCCGGCGCACTCCCTGCACATCCTTACGCGCGAGGAAGACCTGGACATCAATGCCCACGTCAACAATACGCACTACGCGGCCTGGGCCGTGCAGAGCGTGCCCGAAGAAGTAAGAAACGGCAAAAAGCTGGACCGCATTCTGCTCTCTTTCAAAAACGAATGCCGCGCGGGAGAAAACATCCGCGCGGACGTATACCCTGCCGGCGAAAACGCATTCTGGCACGCGCTGGTGCGCGAATCCGACGGGAAAGAAGCCGCCCGCGTCTATACCCGCTGGGCCTAACCGAACCGATTATATGGAAAACACCCGGAGATATAACTTTCCGGGTGTTTTTTACGGGACAAATCAGGACAAATGAAAGGGGACCTCAGGAAGAAGTCCCCTCTAGCCCCATAGAGCTATGCAGATGTTAGAATCTCATACCCACGCGGAAAAACGCGGAATGGTATTGGAGATCTTTGTCGCGCCCGAAGTCGGACAGGTGCTTATCGCTGATGAAAGCGTACGTATAGCGGTATTCCAGTCCGGCGAAGAGGCTGTCGGTGATGTCATACTGGAGCCCCAAACCGGCGTAGAAGCCCGTACCCCATTTGTCTTTGCTGGAGCTGTTATCCGCGGCGCTGGTTTTCATCCGGGCGTTCATCATACCCCAGCCCATCGGGATGTACACTCTCCAGCTGTCCCAGGCGTTAAGCGTGTATTTACCGGCTAAAGAAACGGCATGGAGGTAGTTGTCTTTATACCGGCGGTATTCACCGTCCTGGTCGTGGCTTTTGGCGCGGGGATGAAGCATCATATAATCCACGCCCAAAGCGAAGTTGTCGGACATATTCCACAGCGCGCTCACGCCGCCGGCCAGGCCGTTGGTGGCGTAGCGGTCTTTGCGGTTGTCTTTATTGAACGAATACGTCTCGCCGCCCGCGATGGAAACTTCCATCTTTTTAGCGTTGGTGCGGGCCGCTTTGCTGGGCGTATAGTTGCTGTAAACCACGCCGCCCGTGGTGGTTTTGCCGCTCGGGCCGGTTATGGTCTGCTCCACCACACCGTAATCCACGGTGCCTTTTTTATCGGTGGCCGAGACGTCATACACGTCCGTGGTGGTGGTTACCTTAGTGGTTTTCAAGCCGGGTTCTCCTTTTTTAAGAGAGGCTTGGTTGGCTTTCTTGGTGGCGGCGGCTCCGGCTTTTTGCTGGTAAGCGGCCGAGTTCATATTGCCCTTTTGGGCAAAAGCGGCGTTTGCACCCAACAGCAGCGCGCAGGCCGTAATGACTAACGTTTTCTTCATTTTTTCCCCCTGTATACGACTTTTATGCATCTGTACGGCTGACTACTCTTTTATTCTAACGCCGCGGGTTTCCCCAGTCAACGCCAAAAAGGGATTAGTTTCCCCACACGCAAAAAACCCCGCCGCAAAGCGGGGTTCCCGTCGGAAAAAGATTTTTAAAACATCCGCATGCCGATTTTCAGCATCAGCGCGTGAGAGCCGAAATACTTATTGGAGCCGCAGGCTTCATCCAAATCTCCGCCCTGCACAAAAGTATATACGTACCGGTATTCCGCGCCCAAAAACGCAACGGGCGAAATATCAAACTCCAGCCCGGCTCCGGCATAAAGAGCAAGGCCCCACCGCTCCGTACGCCCGTCCGCCGCGCCCCGGCGTTTTTTTAAGAACAGCCCTCCGCCTCCGGCTCCCAGCGGAAAATACACACGCAGTTTGCCGTCCGGGTTGGCGCGTATTTTAAACGCCGCCGAAATGTGATGGGAATACAGCGAGTATTCCGGCGCCGTGCCCGAAGAGCGGAACCCGCCGTACATATAATCTATGCCGCTGGCCACGTGCGGGCTCATATCCACCAAAATGGACGCATTGCCGATAACCCCCGGCGACGTATAATCCCGCCCCGCGCGGTCATCCGCCCCGGAACGCACCGAACCGATACCCAGCGAAAACTCGCTCCCGCTGTACGCCCCCCATTTATATAAGGGTTCAAATTTCTTTTCGCCGCTTTTGGTTACGGTATATTCCTGCGCGGCCGCCGGGCATACGCACAAGAGTAAAAACAAACAAATCCATAAATTGCGTTTTTTCATCTCTCCTCCCCGGTTTTATAAATGCTTCCGTTTATTATAACTTTTTCCTTCCCGCCGGTGCAGGCGGGGTTGACAAGGAAACCCGGGAATGATATTATATTAATGTACTAGAAAGAGCGACTTGGCAACAAGTCGCTCTTTCCTTAATAAGGCTCTATACAAGGAGTAACCATGAGAGACCCCAAAACCATAGAAGAAACCGTAGCCAAGGCCCTGGAAAGCCAGAACGTTGAACTGGTGGACCTGGTCATCCAAAACCAAGGGAAAAAGAAACTTTTGCAGTTTTTCGTTGACAAAGTCGGCGGCGTAACCCTGGACGACTGCGGCGAACTGACTGATAAAATTGATTCCATTCTGGAAATGGAAAATTTAATTGACGGCGCGTACATCCTGGAGGTTTCCTCCCCCGGCGTTACTCGCGTACTGAAAAAACCGGCCCATTTTAAGCAGTTTACCGGGCAGCGCGTGAAAATCGTGCTTAAAGTGCCGCTGGAAGGCCGCGGCTTTTTTACCGGCGTCATCGCTTCGGCGGAAGACGACGCTTTCGTACTGGACGACGGAACCAACCAATTCCGCTTTGCATACGACAACATCAAGAAGGCCAACCTGGACCCTGTTCTTGAATTTTAACCCCGCAATACCGGGAATCACTAAGGAGAAAACACATGGAAGGAAGTGCTAAAGATTTAGTTTTGGCGTTGGAAGGACTGGAAAGAGAAAAAAACATCAAACGCGAAGACATTTTAAAAACCATTGAAGACGCGCTCGTCTCCGCGCTTCGCAAAAACCTGGGCAAAACCGCCCAAATCAGCGCCAAGATTGACGTGGAAAACGGTTCCATCAAAGCGTTCCAGACGTTAAACGTAGTGGAACTGGTAACCAACCCCGAAACGGAAATTGACGTGGAAGGCGCCAAAAAACACCTTAAAAACCCCCAGCCGGGCGACGTGGTAACCATCACGCTGGAAGTGGAAGATTTCTCCCGCATCGCGGCGCAGATTGCCAAGCAGGTGCTCATCCAGAAAGTGCGCGGCATTGAGCGCGACAACTTCTATAAAGAATTTAAGCCCCGCGAAGGCGAAGTCGTTACCGGTTCGGTGCGCCGCTTTTCCGACCGCGACATCATCGTGGACCTGGGCAAAGTGGAAGCTATTTTACCCTACTGCGAACAAATCAAGAAAGAACGCTACGTCAACGGTTCGCGCGTAAAAGCCATCATCACCAAAGTGCTCAGCCAAAACGATTTGGCCGCCATCGGCGACGACCCGGTGCTCTCCCGCTACAAATCCGCCGCGTTCAAAATGGACAAAGGCCAGCGCGGGCCTTACGTGATTCTTTCCCGCGCCAACGGCAAATTCCTGGAAGAACTGTTTAAAGTGGAAGTGCCGGAAATCAACGAAGGCATTGTGGAAATTAAAAACATCCAGAGAGACCCCGGCTTCCGCGCCAAAGTGATGGTGTCCAGCATTGACAATAAAATTGACCCCATCGGCACCTGCGTGGGTATGCGCGGCATCCGCATTCGCGCGGTAATGAACGAACTCTCCGGCGAACGCATTGACTTAATCAATTATTCCGACGATATTTCCACCGTCATTATGAACTCGCTCGCCCCGGCCAAGGCCGACTTCGTGAAAATTGACAGCCTGAGCGAAAAACGCGCCACCGTCATCGTGCCGGACGACCAGCTGGCCATCGCCATCGGCAAAGACTGGCAGAACATCAAGCTCGCTTCCAAACTGACGGGCTGGAACCTGGAAGTAAAGAGCGAATCCCAAAAAGCGCAGGAAGGCAAAGAAGCTTCCGACGCCGTACAGGCCACCCTTTCCGACGTGGAAGGCATCGGCCCCAAGATGGCGGAAGTGTTGCAGAAATCCGGCTTTACGAGCGTGGAACAAATAGCGGACCTGGACGTGGAACACTTGTCCACCGTGCAGGGCATCGGCGAGAAAACGGCCGCTAAAATTATTGAAGGCGCCAAAAAGTATCTGGCGGACAAGCAAGCCGCCGACGGGCAGGAGGAATTGAATGACGACAAAGAAAACAACTAACGCCGAAGAGGAATCCTCCGCCAAGAAAAAAACCGCCGCTAAAAAAACCACGGCTAAAACCGCCGCCAAGAAAACGACGGCTAAAAAGACGACGGGTAAAACAACCGCGGCCAAAAAAACGACGGCCGCCAAAAAACCCGCCGCCAAGAAAACGACGGCTAAAAAGCCCGCCGCCAAAAAAACGGCGGAGACCGCGGAAGAAACGGTAAAACAAACCGCCGGGCAAACGGCTCCCCAGGCGCAAGCCCCGGTGCAGACGCCGGCGGAAAAACCCGCTCCGGCCCCGGTACAAAAGCCCGTTGAGGCGCCCAAGCCGGCTCCGGCGCAGCCGCAAACGCCCGTGCAACAGCCGGCCAAGCCCGCGGCCCAGCCGGCACCGCAACAGCCTCAGCCGGCCCCGGTACAACCCAAACCGGCGCAACAGCCCGTTCAGCCGCAAAACCGCCCGCAAGCCGCCGTACCGAACAGCCGCCCGCAGGGTGCTATGCCGAACAACGCACAGCAGAACGGCCGCCCGCAGGAAAGCCGCCCGCAGACCGCCGTACCGAACAGCCGCCCGCAGGGCCCGAGACACGGACACAACCAGCGCGCCGAGCAGCCCGCCCAGCCGGCCAAAGACCCCAAATGCATCCGCATTGTGGGCCAGCCGACGGTAAAAGAGCTGGCGGAAAAGATGAACATCAAAACCAACGATTTCATCAAAAAGCTGATGATGATGGGCATTTTCGCCACGATTAACCAGCGTCTTGAAAAAGACATGATTGAGCTTATCGTAGACGAATGCGGTTTTAAAGCCGAAATGGCGGAAGAAGATTTAAATAAAGAAACGGTGGCGCTTTTGGAAACGCCGGACGATCCGGCCTCTTTACGTCCCAGAAGCCCCGTTATCACCATTATGGGCCACGTGGACCACGGTAAGACCAGTCTGCTTGACGCCATCCGCAAATCCAATGTGGTGGCGGGCGAAGCGGGCGCGATTACCCAGCACATCGGCGCATACCGCGTTACCACGCCGCGCGGCGTGCTGACATTTTTGGACACCCCCGGCCACGAAGCTTTCACCGCCATGCGCGCCCGCGGCGCACAGGCGACGGACATCGTCGTTCTGGTCGTCTCGGCCACGGACGGGATTATGCCGCAGACCATAGAAGCGATGGAACACGCCAAAGCCGCCGGAGCGCCCATCATTGTGGCGGTCAACAAAATTGACCTTCCCGGCGCCAATGTGGACCGCGTCAAGCAGGACCTGGCTTCCAGAGGCCTCGTGCCCGAGGAATGGCAGGGCAGTACGATTTTCGTGGAAATTTCGGCCAAAAAGCATATCAATATAGATAAACTTTTGGAAATGATTGCGCTGCAGGCCGAAATGATGGAACTCAAAGCCAACCCGGACCGCCCGGGCGTGGGCATTATTCTGGAAAGCAAACGCGACAATAAACGCGGCGTAGTGGCCACCGTACTCGTGCAGAAAGGCACGATGAAAGTGGGCGACCCGTTTATCGTGGGCACGAACTACGGCCGCATCCGCGCGCTGATTGACGAAAATTCCCAGCGCTACCAGAAAATCGGCCCCAGCGTGCCGGCGGAAATTTTGGGCATCAACGGCGAACCGCCGCAGGTGGGCGATACGCTCTACATCATGGAAAGCGAAAAAGAAGCCCGCTACGCCGCCGAAAAACGCAAACTGGCGCAGAAAGAAGATTCCCAGGCGCACCGCAAACAGGTGTCTCTGATGAACCTGCGCAAAGACGACGAAAACGGCAATTCGGTCAAGAAATTACAGCTTATCTTAAAGGCCGACGTGCAGGGTTCCATTGAAGCCATTAAAGACGCGCTGCTTCGCATTCCGTCCGACGAAGTGGAGCTGGATATTATCCTCTCCGCGCCGGGCAACGTCAACGAGTCCGACATTCTGCTCGCCAAAGCCAGCAACGCCGTCGTCATCGGCTTCCATGTGGACGTGGAGCACAAAGCCCAGAGCGAAGCCGAACGCGAAGGCATTGAAATCCGCCGCTACACGATTATCTTTGAACTCTTGGAAGATATCAAAGCCGCCATGGAAGGGCTCCTGGAACCCGACGTGGTGGAAACCGTCGTGGGAACGGCCACCATCAAGAAAGTGATGAAGCTGAGCTCGGGGCTTATTTCCGGCTCGCTGGTGGACAGCGGCACGATGATCCGCGGCTACGAGGTGCGCATTAAACGCAACGGCGAAGAAGTGGGCCACGGCAAGATTGGCGGCCTGAAACGCTTCAAAGACGACGTAAAAGAAGTGGAAAAAGGCTATGAATGCGGCATCCTGATTGAAGGGTTCAAAGGCGTTGCCGAAGGCGACGTAATTGAATGCTTCCGTAAAGATAACGTCACTAGACGTATTAAAATGTAAAGTTTAAGTATGCCGAATGAAAACCCCGAAGCGCAAGCTGAGGGGTTTTCTTATGCCCCGCAACGATGAGGGAGATAGTTTCTGCCGATTTTCCCCCATAAAAAACTTTACACGCTCCGCCGCAAGTGCTACGATTAAAAAAAGGGATATCTCCCTAAGGGGGCCGTATGGACAACAACGCTAACTATAAGATATTGAAAATCTACCTCAGCAGCACCGATAAAGTAAACTGTGTACTGCTTTATGAAATCATCGCCAAAAAAGCCAAAGAGTTCGGCCTGGAAGGCGCCACCGCCCACCGCGCGATGATGGGCTTCGGCCCCAGCACGCGCCTGCGCTCCACACGCTATTTTGAACTGGTGGAAAAATTCCCGGTAGTGATGGAAATGATTGACGAAGGCCCCAAAATAGACGCATTCGCCAAGAGCATCCGCCCCGTACTGGAAAACCAGCCCAAAGGCTGTTTAATGGTGGCGCACGGGCTGGACGTACTCTTTAAGAAAGAAGGCACAAAATCTTAAAACGCGGAGGAAAATCCGCCGCACCCAGTTAGAACCGCCCGGCATATGCCGGGCGGCTCTTTTTAAAACAAAAAGCCCCGGGCTCCGAAGAACCCGGGGGTACCGTCCAAAGAACATTTATTTAATCATACCGCCGGCATTGCCGTTGGCGATGGATTTGCAGACGGCGGAAGCGCCCGTAGTAGCGTCCGCGGTCAGCACCGTCGACGGTTTATCGGTCGTGCACTGGCGGCGGATATTGCCGTTGGAGTCAATAGACACGCTGATAGTATATTTCGTATCCGTATTAGTGGAAGGCGCAAAGGCCCCGGTACTGCCCACCGTACCGCGCTGGGCCGTACCCAAAAAGGTCCCGGCGGCAGGAACGGAAGCGCTAATTTGGAAGTTTTTAGTCGTCGTCGAAGTCTGAGCGGCGGTACCCGTTACACCAGGAAGCTGCAAATCAAGCAGGGTTAAGTCGTTGGTGTAATTACCGGTGCTCATTTTGTAAATCTGCTCGGCGTTGGCCAAGTTACCGAGTAAGGTAATGGCTTCCGTCGCGCGGGATTTTTCTACGGCTTTGGTGTACTGCGGCAGCGCCACAGCGGAGAGGATGCCAATAATCAACACGACTACCAGCAGCTCAATTAACGTAAAACCTTTATTCATATGTTATCCTCCTACAACAATTCGGCGGCATACCTGCCGCTCTATTTAATAGTTTAGTTTAGTTTCAAAAATTTTTCAAGTATTTTTTGGCCCTATACCCCAAAATGCTATAATAAGAATATGATTGACAGAATTAAACGGCTGGAAACCCTTTTCCTGGAAGAAATTAACACATTAATTACCAAAATGGCCGCCAACGGCGATTTTGGCGGATTCGTAACCATTACCGCGGTGCGCCTGTCTAAAGACCTGGCCTCCGCCAAGGTGTTTTTCTCGGTGTTCGGAAGCCCCGAGGACAAAATCAAAACGCAGAACGCCCTGTCCATTCTGCGCAAAGAAATCGGCGCGAAACTGCGCGGACGCCTGCATTTAAAACGGATTCCTTCCTTCAGCTTTGAATTTGACGACACGCCCGAAAAAGCGTCGCGCGTGGAATCCATTTTCCAGGTGATTGAAAAGGAAAAACACGATGCAGAATAGAGAAGAAAGCCTGCGCCGAATTTGGAAAGCGCTGCGCGCCGGAAACAAATTTTTCATCGCCGGCCACCTCAACCCGGACGGCGACTCGCTGGGCTGCACGCTGGCGGTGACTTCGCTTTTGGAACGCCTGGGCAAAACGGTGTACGCCTATGCGGCGCCCGCCATCGGCAATGATTTAAAATTTCTGCCGGGTCTTGAAAAAATCCACGTGGGCGTACTGCCGGAGCACCCGGATTTTGACACCGTCATCCTGCTGGAATGTTCCGACCGCCAGCGCGGGGGCGACCTGGAAAGCGTGCTCACCCGAGCCAAAACGCTTGTAAATATAGACCATCACCTCGTCAGCGACGCATACGGAGACGTCAACCATATTGATTCCGTCGCTTCCTCCACCGCGGAAATTATTTTCCAGCTGTTTGAAGAATCCGAGGACGAGCACTGCCTCCCCACGCCCGACGAGGCCACCTGCCTCTATACCGGGCTGGTAACCGATACGGGCCGTTTTGTCCATTCCAACACCACCGCCGAGGCCCTCCGCGTGGGTTCTGCCCTGGTGGCCTTGGGGGCGGACGTGAACCAAATCAACCAGGTTATCTACTTTACCAAATCCTACATTGAGCTGAAACTCCTGGGCCGCGCGCTGGAAAAAATGGAAATGCGCTTTGACAACAAATACAGCCAAATCATTTTAACCCGGCGCGACTTTGAGGCCTTCGGCGCGACGCCCGCGCAAACCCAAGGCATCGTCAGCCAGCCCACCATGATTCCGGGCGTGGAAGTTTCCGCCCTTATCAAAGAAGAACCGGACAAAGTTTCCGTCAATCTCCGTTCCCGCGGCGGCGTGGACGTAAGCCGCATCGCCCAAACCTTCGGCGGCGGCGGGCACGCGCGCGCTTCCGGCTTTAAAGTAACCGGCAAAACGGTGGACGAAGTGGCCGACGCGCTGGCCGAAGTGGTGCACCATGTCGTTAAAAGCATCGGCTGAGCCGCAAAAAAGCGGTCTCCTGCTCTTAGACAAGCCGGCGGATTTTTCTTCGCACGACATTATCGCCGTTTCCCGGCGGGAACTGAAAACCAAAAAAATCGGACACAGCGGCACCCTGGACCCTATGGCCACCGGACTGCTTATTTTACTTGTCGGCCGCGAAGCCACCCGTCGGCAGGACGCTTTTTTAAAACTCCCCAAAACCTATTCCGCCCGGCTGAAACTGGGCGAGGAGACGGACTCGTGGGACGCTTACGGCAGCGTCATCCGGCAAGCTCCCGTCCCCCCGCTTACGCAGGAACTGCTGGAACGCGCCGCACAGAAGCTGACCGGCCGGATTACACAGCCCATTCCGTTTTTCAGCGCCAAACGCATTAACGGCAGCCATATGTACGACCTGGCGCGCAAAGGCGCGCCAATGGAACGCCGCTATAACGAGGTAACGGTCCAATGGACGCACCTGGCGTTAACCGCGCCGGATGAAGCGGCCTTTACGGTACACTGCTCCTGCGGCACCTATGTGCGCTCGCTCGGGTATCTGCTGGCGCAGGAACTGGGCACGGCGGGGCATTTAACAGCTTTAAGAAGGCTTCAAATCGGCCCGTTTGACGTACAAAACGCTTTTGACGGCAACCGGCTAAAAGGTATCGGGAGCGCCTTATACGAGCGCGTGGAGCCTATCCGCTTATGACGCAAAAACGTTTTATCACCATCGGCACGTTTGACGGCGTACACATCGGCCACCGCTTTCTGTTCGGCCGGCTGGATGCGCTGGCGGTGCAATACTTGCAAAAACCGCTGGTGCTCTATTTTCCGCTCCCCCCGAAAACCCTGCTGGGCGCGCACCCGGAAATGACGGTGCTTTCCAGGCCCGCCGAAAAAAAACACCTGCTTAAAGAACTGGGAATGCAGGCGGCTGCGCTGGATTTTGACGCGTGCCGGAATATGGAGCCGGCGGAATTTTTTGAAAAAATACTGCTTCAAAAGTATCAAATGGGCGGCCTGCTCGTCGGGCCGGATTTTGCGTTTGGCAAAGACCGCCGCGGTGATACGGATTTTCTGCGCGCCGAATGCGCCAAACGGGGCATTCCCTTTGAAACGGCCGCATTCTACCGAACGGACGGCGAAAAAGTATCCTCTTCCTTAATCCGCAAAACGCTTGCCATGGGCGATACGGAACGCGTCAGCGCGCTGTTGGACCGCCCCTACGAACTGACGGGCACGGTGGTTAAAGGCCACAAACTCGGCCGCCGCCTGGGCTTTCCCACCGCCAATTTGGATACGGGAATTTACAAAATTCTGCCGCTTGGCGTATTTGCCGTAAAAGTGCGCGTGGGCCGCCGATACTACGACGGATTTTGCAACATCGGTTTCCGCCCGACGGTGAACACGATTGATTCTTCCCTGCCGCTGGTGGAAGTAAATATTTTTGATTTTCACCAAAGCATCTACGGCCGCAAAATAACCGTCTGGTTCGCCGGCAAACTGCGCGACGAAACCAAATTTAACGGCCTGGACGCGCTGGTCGGCCAGCTGAAAAAAGACCGCGAACTTGCGCGCGCCGTATTAAAAAATCTGCCGCCGCCTAAACCGCTGTAAATTTGCCCTGCATGAAACTCCCCGGGCTTACGCCTGGGGTTTATTGTGAGCAGTATTTATAAAAGGCCTTCCCGCCGGGGAGGCCTTTTTCTCTATACAAAAAAGCGCCCTCCCGGCGGGAGAGCGCTTTTTACGGTTCCGCGAAAAACTATTCTTCTTCGGCGTCGTAATAATCGCGCACAAACAGCACGATATACGCCAGCCAAGTGCCCCCGAAAAAAATCAGGAAGCAGTACGAGAACCACCACATCTTGCTCACCGGGTTATAATCCATCAGCATGGAATCAAAAAACAGCGTGCACAAGATGACCGCCAAATACCCCCACACGCACAGCGCGAAGAGTTTGAGCAGCAAATCAAACGTGCCGATGATAAGTCCTTTTTCGGCATAGGGTCTTTTCAGATAAGCCATTAAAGTTTGCATAAAGTTATTGTAATCCCCCTTTTCCGGTTTGTCAAGCTACGGCTGCATGGCCGGGTCCGAGGCGTTGTAGCCGAAAGACGAGTCCGACGCCAGCGCCGGATCGGTAAATCCCGCCGGGGCGGCTCCCTGCGCGTTATAAGCGGGGGCGGCGTTGGGATTGTTTTCAAGCCCGTAAGCCTGCTGGATTTCGTTCTGCGGCGTGCCCGTGGGCGCGTACATCAGTCCGTCCCCGGCGTCGCCGGAGGCGGGTGTGCCGTAAGGATTGACCGAATACGCCTGCGCCACCGTCTCTTCGGAGGAGGCGGGCGTCGGGGCCGGTTCGGGCTGTTCCTCGGCAATGGTTTTCATAAAGCGTTTGGGTTTTTTCTGGCGCGCCAGCAAGCCTTTTTCATCTTCTTCCGTTAAGACGGACGGAGCCGTCAGCTCGGCGGACTGGGCCAGCCGTTTGGGCGCCTGGGCCGAGGCGGCCAGCTTGGCCTGGCGGTCGGCTTCTTCTTTGGCGGCCTGCTCCAAAGCCAGGCGTTCCTGCTCGCTCAGCACATCGTTGGTAAACGCGGGAAATTTTTTGGTATCCACATAATCCTGGGCCACCTGTACGCCGTCTTTGTCAAAATACACCGGCTTTTTGGAAACGGGCTGTTCCTCGGTCTGCGGCGCGGGTTTATTGCTGGAAACCCCGTAGTACACCAGCTCCGGCCCGGCGGGAAGGGGCTGCTCGGCCTCCGGCGTCAGGCAGTAGGCCACACGCTCGCGGGTGGAGGCGTTTTGGTGCCGGTCCACGCGCGTTTCGCACGTAGAGGCGGCGCAAAAAGCCGGCAAAGCGGCTGTAGAAAGCATAAAAAAGACTGCGAAGGTTTTTTTCATAATATCTCCGTACCCTTATAATAGTACATTTTGTACGGTTTTGCATAGAGGAAAACAAAAAAATCCGGACAAATAAAAAACCCTTCACGGTGTGTGAAGGGCATTAAAAAATGTCACCGGGTGGGCTCGAACCACCGACCTAGCGCTTATGAGACGCTCGCTCTAACCACCTGAGCTACGGTGACGTAAATCGCGTATAATTATTATATCAAAAGAACGCGTTTTCGCGCAAATTTTTTCCATTCTCAGACGGAAAACCGCCTCAGTCAATCATGGAATATACGTTTAACCGCTCGGGCATACGGCCCGTTTTGGCCGTCTCAAAATCCTGTTGAGCCAGGTCTTCTTTGCCCATTTTTAAATAAACCGCGCCGCGCGCGTTATACACTTCCGCCGCGGGCTGCAAATTGATGACGGACGTATAATCCACCACCGCTTCGTCCAGGCGGCCCAGCATAAAGTACACGCCCGCGCGCGAGAAGAAAATTTCCGGCTTGCCGGGTTTTAACTCAAGCGCCAGATTAAGCACCGTCAGCGCGTTTTGAAAATCCCCTTTGGCGGCCAGCGTGCTTGCGTAGGCGGTGTACGCGTCGGCCTGGTAGGGGTTCTTTTCCAGCACGTGCAAAAAGTCGGCCTCCGCGCGGTCATAATCGCCGGTAAAGAAATACACCGCGCCGCGCGAGGCGTAGCCCGTCAGGTTATCGGGGTTGAGTTCAAGGGCGCGGTCGTACGCCTTCAGCGCCTGCTGCGGTTTTCCGTCCTGGAAATAACCGTCCCCGCGCAGCAGATATTCCGACGACGTCGGCAGCGTGGTGCACGCCGCCAGCAAAAACGGCAACAGCAAAACGGTCTTTTTCATAATCTTCTCCCCCAGGGTCTAAAGTCCTAGAAATTATACAACATAAGTCCTAAATTTTTCTAGGCACACGATGCTTTATTTTATGGGTACTTATTTTTTTAAAAATGGGTCTAAAGGCCCTGTCGGCCCCGCGCGCGAAGTGATATAGTAAGAATATAGAAAACGTTTTTAATTTCATCCAAACCGCTGTAGTCCCAAACCCTGCTACAGCGGTTCCCCTTTTTTATACGCCCCCTTTCGTTTGCTCCCCCCTAAATGCTACAATAGCCGTATGAGAACGCCGCGTATCACGCTTTTTATCATCGCCCGGAACGAAGAGTCCAAAATCGCCAAATGTATTTTGAGCGCCAAGGGGCTCGTCAACGAGGTGGTAGTCGTGAACGGCCTGTCCAAAGACAAGACCGCGCTCGTCTGCCGCGAGCTGGGCGCGTTGGTGTTTGACCGGGCGTTTGACGGCTTTGCCAGCCAAAAGAATTTTGCGCTCTCCAAAGTAACGTCCGAATGGGCGCTGAACCTGGACGCGGACGAAACGCTCTCCCCGGCTCTTAAAGAAGAAATCGCGCGCGTTACGCAGCAGACGGACTTTGCGGGGTTTGACATTCCTTTCTGCAACTATTTTTTAGGCAAAAAAATGCGCTTCAGCGGGCTGAATAAAGAAACGCACCTGCGCCTGGTGCGCACGAAAAACGCCAAATACGTGGGCGGCCTGGTGCACGAAGGGCTGGACGTAAAGGGCAAAATCGGGCGCCTTCAAAACCCGATTAACCATTATTCCTACGATACGATTGAAACCTATTTCCGCAAATTTAACAAATACACTTCCCTCGCGGCCGAACAGATGTACAAAAACGGGCGGCGTTTTTCGCTGATTGGCGTGCTGTTTACGCTGCCGTTTGAGTTCTTTAAACGCTATGTGTTAAAACTCGGCGCGCTGGACGGCATACGCGGGCTTTTATGGGCGTCTTTCTCCACGTTTTACGTGTTTGTAAAGAACGCCAAACTTTGGCAAATCCAGGAGCAAAACGAAAAATGACGCTCTGCCTGACTGCGCTTTTATTGCTGGCGGCGTATCTGTTTTGGCGGTTTCCGCAGCTTCGCAAAACGTGGTATCTGCCCAAACGCAAAGGGTTTGTGGCGCTGATGTACCATCACGTAGGCGTACTGGAAGACCCGCAGGAAGAACAATACCCTTTCACCGTCCGCCCGGATATGCTGGAGCGGCAGATTTTATTTTTAAAAGCGGGCGGATATACGCCCGTGTCGCTCGCGGAGCTGGACGCGGCGCGCAAAGCGGGCAAATCGTCCGTCCAAAAGCCCGTTATGCTGACGTTTGACGACGGCTACGAAGACAATTACACCAACCTGTTTCCCCTACTTAAAAAATACAATGTCCCCGCCGTGATTTTTTTGATTACGGACCGCGTCGGCACGCCCGGCTATATGACCTGGGAACAAATTAAAGAAATGAAGGACAGCGGCCTTGCGGAGTTTGGCTCCCACACGCGCTCGCACCGGCGCCTGCGCAGCCTGCCGGACGAAGAAATCGTAAAAGAACTGCGCGAAAGCAAACAAATTTTAGAAGAAAAATTAGGCTCGCCCGTTACCGCCCTGTGCTATCCGTTCGGCGCGGGCGGGTTTGACAAACGCGTCCGTCCGCAGGTGTTTAAAGCCGGATATATCTTTGACTTCAGCACCAAAAAAGGCGTAAACCCGTGGCCCTGGCAGGGCAAATCCACCCTGCGCCGCGCCTTCCCGCGCGGGGGCGAAACGCTGTTTGACTACCAATTGCAGCTTACCCGCGGGCAGAGCAAATTATAGGATTTTACTATGACGTACGCCCTTATCCCGGCCGCCTTACTTGCGGCCCTTTTCATCTGGCTGTTCCTGCGCCGCCGGCCGCACGCGCTGTTTGTGCTGGCGTACGAAAAAACCGGAACGCCCGCCCCCTTCTCCCGCCTTAAAAACCAATGGATTACCGCAGCGGAATTTGAAAAAACGCTCAAGCGGCTCTTGGCGCGGGGTTTTACCGCCATCTCCCCGGAAGCCCTGGCGGCGGGCAAAAAAATGCCGCAAAAGCCCGTACTGCTGGCGTTTATGGGCGGGTACCGGTCTTTTATAACAGAGATTTTCCCCCTGCTTCAAAAATACAAAGTGTGCGCCGCCGTTTTCCTGGCCCCGGACCTGGCCGGCCAGTACAACGCCTGGCAGGACCCGCACCTGGAGCCCTGGCAAAATTTACTGACGGAAAAAGAATTGAAAACACTTCAAAAAAGCGGACTGGTGAGCTTTGGCGCGCTGGCGCTGGGCGGACGGGATTTGACCGCCGTTTCCGCCGAAGAAGCCGTTTATCTCGCACAGGAAAGCCTGTTCCGCTTAAAAGACCAGCTGGGCCTTGCGCCGGCAGGATTTGCCTTTTGGCCCGCCAAACATTTTGATGAAAAAAAGGCCGCCGAAATCCTCGGCGGCAACAACAATCTCCCGGTGATTACGCCGGTTTGCGGGATAAACCCGGCGGAGCGGAAAACGGGATTTCTAAAAACGTTAGCCCCTTCCCAACACCCCTTTTCCGTGCGCTATGCGCTTTGGAAACGCAGATAATTCCTCACGGCATCCGGAAAAACCGCGTGCCGCCGCTGGCCGCCTGAAAAGGCGCATGGAACAGCTTGGTGCAATAATCTCCCTGAGGCTTTTCAAACACTATTCCGTCAGAGACCCTCTCCATACAAATAATACTTTCGGTATCATAGCTGGACGGCCCGGTGCCGAAAAAACCAAACCCGCCGCCTTTGTACTCCCCCCGTAAACGTCCCACATATAAGGCGTGATTCTGCGAATCCGCTATAATTTGCAGCGACCAGTCCCCGTTGGAACGCGTATCGGACGCGCCGCTGTACCACTTTTCATTTCCCGTCCAAGCAACTTCTATATCCAGCTGGTCAAAAGACGAGGCGTACGTGCCGTTGGCCATATAATAGCTTTGCTGCGCCTGCCCCAGCGATTTGAGCACGCTTAGAGCCTGTGCGGCGCGGGATTTTTCCACCGCCTTGGTGTATTGCGGCACGGCAACCGCCGCTAATATTCCAATGATTAACACCACCACCAACAGCTCTATTAACGTGAATCCGAGGCTTTTCTGCACGGGATATATCCCCCTATTTATATAAGTTGATATTC
>NZ_CAUDSG010000031.1:0-17357 GCF_958451995.1 Candidatus Avelusimicrobium alvi | reverse complement strand
TTGAAGTGAAATTGATTACGCCAGTGGCTATGGAAGAAGGCTTGCGCTTCGCGATCCGCGAAGGCGGTCATACGGTAGGCGCCGGCGTTGTTACCAAAATTATTGAGTAGTAAAATTGTTTAGTTCACTGTTGCGGGGGCATGTAACAATGCCCCCGCAGATATCGTGAACCGGCAAAATTTGAGGGATTCCCTCTTATATTCAAGGATATTTAAGATGGCTACTGAAAGATTAACGATTGCGCTGATTTGCACCGATTGCAAAAACAAAAACTATTATCAAGTGCGCGGCAAAAAGAAAGAATACAAGCTGGAGCTCAACAAGTTCTGCAAAAAATGCGGCAAGAGCACCAAGCACAAAGAAGGCAAAGCCTAAGATTTTTTGTGGGAGCGTCGGTTAACTGGTAAACCACCGGTCTCCAAAACCGGGACTGAAGGTTCGAGTCCTTCCGCTCCTGCCAGGTTTTATACCAAGGAAAACGGATATTTCTATGAATAAAGCAATCAATTTTCTCAAGCAGTCAGTTGGCGAGCTGAGAAAATCCACCTGGCTTTCCAGACAGGAAGTGGTGCAGTCCACCATCCTGGTTGCGATTGTTGTGGCGCTGGTGTCGGCGTATGTCGGCGTCATTGACTTTGGTCTGACCAAAGTGCTGGGATTTGTGGTCGGGGGTCGCTAATGTCTGAGGAAAAAGCTTGGTACGTCGTGCACACCCAAACGGGGCACGAAGACAAGGTAAGAGAAAAAATTCTGCTTAACATTGACATCCAAGGCTTCGGGGACCGTGTCTTTCAGGTGCTGGTTCCCACCGAAGAAGTGGTGGAAGTTAAACAGAACAAGAAAATTTTGCGCAAACGGAAATTTTTCCCTGGTTACGTGCTGGTACAAATGAATATGACCAGCGAAGCGTATTGGTTTATTAAAAGCATTACGGGCGTAACCGGCTTTTTGGGTGATCCCAACCCGGTTCCGCTGCCGGAAGAAGAAATCGCCGGCATTGTGGAATTGACGGACAACACCTCCGGCAAACCCAAACACGTAGTGGAATTTGAACGCGGCGAGAGTGTGCGCATTACCGAAGGACCGTTTAAACACTTTATCGGCGTGGTGGAAGAAGTCAACGAGCAGAAGAACAAACTGAAGGTGATGGTAACGGTGTTTGACCGCGCCACCCCTGTGGAAGTGGACTTCCTGCAAGTGGAAAAGAACTAGATTTTACCGCAGCAAAGCAGTAAAAAATACGGAGTAACGACAAAATGGCAAAAGAGAAAAAAATTAAAGGTTACATCAAGTTGCAGATTCCCGCTGGCGCGGCCAACCCGGCTCCGCCCGTAGGTCCGGCCCTGGGCCAGCATGGTGTAAACATCATGGAATTCTGCAAACAATTCAACGCCAAAACGGCGAAAATGGAAAAAGGCATTAAGATCCCGGTAATCATTACGGTATATGAAGACCGCTCTTTCTCCTTTATTACCAAAATGCCGCCTATGGCTGTTCTCATTGTGAAAGAGCTGGGCCTTGCGAAAGGTTCCGGCGCCCCGCACAAAGACAAAGTCGGCAAGATTACCCAAGCCCAGTGCGAAAAAATCGCGGCCCAGAAACTGCCCGATTTGAACACGAAAGACATCAAACAGGCCGCCGAGATGGTAAAAGGCACCTGCCGCAGCATGGGCGTGGACGTAGTGAAATAAATTTAAACTTGAGGGAGGGCGACAACGCCCGTTATCACCTAAGGAGTATTAAAGATGGGAAAAAGAATGGAAGCAGCTCAAAAAGCTTACGATAAGACCAAAGTTTACACGATGGAAGAAGGCGCCCAGATCGTAAAAGACAACGCCAAAGCCAAATTTGACGAAACCGTTGAAATCCACGTGAAACTGGGCATTGATACCAAAAAGGCCGACCAGCAGGTCCGCACCACCGTCGCGCTGCCGCACGGTACGGGCAAGACCAAACGCATCGCCGTCATCGCCAAAGGCGAACACGCCTCCGAGGCGCAGAAAGCCGGCGCCGACAAAGTGGGATGCGAAGATATCGTTGAAGAAGTGCTGAAAGGCAAAATTGACTTTGACGTGCTCGTCGCCACCCCGGACACCATGAAAGACTTGGCCAAAGCGGCCAAAATTCTGGGTCCGCGCGGTTTGATGCCGAACCCAAAAAGCGGTACCGTTACCTTTGACTTGGCTAACACCATCAAAGCCTTGAAAGCGGGCCGCATTGAGTTCAAAGCCGATGCTTATGGTATTGTGCACGCCGTGATTGGCAAAGCTTCTTTTGACGCTGCCAAACTGGCGGAAAACGCAAAAGCCGTTATGGACACTATCCTTCGCGTGAAACCGAGCACCTCCAAAGGTGTATACGTTCAGAGCGTTTCGTTCAGCTCCACGATGGGTCCCGGCGTATTCGTTACCCATAAATAGTCGTTCTCTTTTGCATAAACAAAACCCCGCTTTTACGAGCGGGGTTTTGTGTTTTATATCTCTCCGCTGTTTGGGGTTTGACCTTCGTGCGGCGCTTGCTGATTCTGTCGGTGCCTTGTCAGAGGCCACGGTAACAGTATGCCACAGGCTTGCCGGCTGGCGGGTTTTCCCTGGTGCTGGCATATACGCGCAACTATGCAGACACGCCTTTGTACCCTTCTATACAAACGCCCCTTGCGCAAATAAGGGCTTCTTGTTACAATGAAAAGAGAGCTTACTATGCGCCCTTTTCTACCCGTTTTTCTAATGGTGTGCTGCTCCGTTTCCGCTTCGGCGGGGCCGGGCCCTTCCGCTTGGCGCAGCGCGCTCCAGCGGGTGTTCGGCAAGCCGGCCGTCCAAACGCCGGCGGTTCTGCCCGCCGCGGCGCAAAGCATTGAACAGCAGGTCCTTTTATCGCGCGAGCTGAACCGTTCCGCCGCGATGTATTGGAAGTCCTCCCACTCGCTGGTGCCGCCGGGCCAGTCCCGCCTGCCGTATCAGAGTATGGCCGGGGTGAGTTCCAAATCCATCCGGCCCGCTACGGCGGAAGACAGCCGTTTTACCATCATCAATAACCGTATGGCCGCTTTGTGGCTCAGCGTAACGGCGCGCGATTTGGCGCTTATGCGGGCGCGCAAGGACGATATGCTCCGCTCCCTGCAAGTGGCCTATCCGCAGGCTCCCGTCAACTATGCGGCGCTTATCCCGGAAAAAGCAAGATATATTGCCGTGGGGGAGGAACACGGCTTCCCGGCGCTTCGCCAGGCGTTTGAAGAGCTGGTGTTCCAGTACCGGGCGACGTATCCGGAGCGGAAGATTATCGTGCTGACGGAATTTGTATTTGACCGCACGCTCCCGCTTTCCGAAAAAACGGGCCTGCCGGTCAGTTCCCTGGCGCTTAAATACCGCCGGGTCAGCCCGGACTTTAAATTTTTGGATAAATTCGTTAAAAACGGTATTGATGTAATCGGCCTGGAGGATGAGCGGTACTTTAGAAACCACCAGCAGCTGATTACGCCGTCGTTCCGCCAGGTGGAATCCGTTTACGGGATGAAACAGCGCAACGATCATTGGCGCAAAATTATTGAGGACGTCCGCCAGCGGGAACCCGGGGCGGTCTTTTTTATCTATACGGGCAATATGCACGTACATTACCGCGCGCCGTTTACGCTGGCGCGGTCGTCTCCGCAGGTGTTTGTGCTGCAGCTGCTGGCCAAAGATTTGGGCAAAGATTTGCCGTTCGGGGCCGTAATGCTGGACCAGCCGTTTGCGCGCGCGCGTGCAAAAACCGCTTTTCCCACATTGCTTTCCTGGCCGGCCACCAGCCCTTACCGCCCTTTGAGCGGGTTTGACGCGTGCCTGATTTTTCCCGCGCGCTGATTTCCCATCCGCCAAAAATTTACTATGATATACAAGCGGCCCTTCCCGGGCCGTTAGTTTATCCGAAGGATGATATATGAAAAAAGTTCTCTTGCTGTCTTTCCTTTCCTGCTGGCTGGCCGCCTGCGGCGGCGCCAAGTATTACGTGCGCGGCGACAAAGCCGCCCCGCTGTTTGAAAAAGAACGAGTGGTCTATATCGTGCAAAACGACGCCACGAAAGAAGGCTTTTTAAGCAATATGCAAAGCTGGCTTGCCAACCACGCCTACCGCGTGGAAGTGGTTTCCGCGCCGGTAAACGCGTCCGTGCCGTATTTGACGTATGTGGCGCGCTGGTCGTGGGACGGAGGCATTTTCCTGGCCGACGCGACGGTGAAAGCTTTTTCCGGCGGAACCTTGCACGGTTCCAGCATGATTAAAGTGCCCAACAATTTTAATTTCAGCAAATACGGCGACACGGAAGGACGTATTGATAATTTAATGTCGCTGTTGTTTTTCCACAAGACGGAAAACGCGAAACAAATCAACGTAACGTTTGAGGTGGAGTAACACCCGGGAGAGGGTTGGGAAAAACATCCGTTTCTCCGCGCCTGCTTTATGCCCGGTTCAGGGGATATGTCATGCCGGAGCAGGCGCTCCCGCCAAGGCGAAGCCGGCAGGCTGTATGCTTCGGATGGGCTTCTGTAGCCGCTTGCCGTTTGGTGTTTCTGCTATAATAAGACTATGCGAAAATGGACCCTGCTTTTTTTGTGTTTGTGCGCCGCGCCACTGTGGGCGCAGGTGAGCGTCATTTCGGTTACTGACGAAGACAAACATAAAAATAAAGAAGATTTTTACCATACGTTTGAGTATTACGTGCTGCCCGCCGGACAGCAGACGGGCCAGTCGGGCAAATGTCAGGCCACGCGTATCGGCCGGCGTTGGTTTGCCACGGCGGCGCACTGCGTAAAAGAACAATGCAAAAACGGCTGTACCGTGCAAATGGATTTGCTGGAGTATCCCGTTTCCGCGCTGGCGCGCGTTACGCATACGGCCAAAAAGCCCGCGGTGTTTGTGCACCCCGGGTTTTCCGCAGACAAAATGGTGAAGGACGATTTTGCGCTCATCCGTCTGGATTTGGACCGCGCCCCCCAAACCTATTACCGCCGCCCGGCGGGCAAACGCAATTATAATTTGGGTATCAGCAAGCAGGAATTTGCCGCTTTTTTGGAGCAGAACCGTGCGGCCAACCGGCAGTACCGCCGTATCGTCAGCCCGGATTTTCCGCCCATCGTGCTGTTTGACGAAGGCAATTATATAATAGACCGCAAGCTCTCCGTTATTTCCATTTTCGGCGGCAAACGGGAAATCAAACCCGACCCGTACCCGGTGCATTACGTCAAGGCGCTGGGCTTTGCTTACACGAATAATTTTGGTATCCGCAAGGGGATGAGCGGCTCGGGCGTGATGACCAATACGGGCGAACTCATCGGCATTATTTCGGCCAATTTAACGTCTGTCCGCGGCCAAATCCGGGAAGGCGCCAAGACCGAAGAATACTTTATGTTCCCGGTGTTTAACCGGGGGATTGCTTCGTTTATGGAAAGCGTGATGGGCAGTGATTATTATAAACTGGATTTTAAAGACGCCTATCCTTCGTTTGTAAACAAATCCCGCCGCAATTACGCGCCCGTGGTGGAAGCGGTAAACTGGGTAAATGAACACCACACGATGAAGTAATTTTTTGACGGATAAAAACCCCGGAGCCTTTGCGGGCATCCGGGGTTTTTTGTTGCCGAAACGTTTATTTGAGTTTCGCCTCTCTTCTGGCTTTGCGTTTGGCCAAACGCTCCTGTTTGGTTTCGCGGCGTTTGTAGCCGGCGTGTTCGGGCGCGTTGGGGGCCTCGTCGTCAAAGTTGCCATTCCATTCAAACTCGCGTCCGCCCACTACTAGTGCGTCGCCGTCCTGCACGCCGTATTTAAGCAGGGCTTTCTCCAGGCCGATTTTCTTAAAGATACCGCGCAGACGTGCCACGGCTTCGGGCTGGCTGAAGTTCGTCATGGCGATGAATTCTTCCACTTTTTTGCCCGTAATGTGCACGGCGCCGTCTTCGGTGCGGCTGATGGTGAACATTGGTTCCACTTTGTGTGTAACCGCGGTTTTTTCTTCTGTTACGGGGCGTTCCACCGGGGTGGCGGCCAGAATTTTGACCACTTCGTCCAGCACCTGGTTCACGCCTTCGCCCGTGGCGGCGCTCATCAGCATGACCGGGTGTTTTTTAAATTTCTTTTTGATGGTTTCGTACGCTTTTTGTGCGGACGGCAGGTCCATCTTGTTAATCACGATGATGCGCGGTTTTTCAAACAGTTTTTTGTCAAAAGCCTTCAGCTCTTTTTCAATTACTTTTACCGACTGTTCGGCGCTCATACCGTCAAAACCGTCCGGGTCCACCAGGTGCAGCAGCACGCGGGTGCGTTCAATGTGCTTTAAGAACTGATACCCCAGGCCCTTGCCTTCGCTGGCGCCTTCAATAATGCCGGGAATATCCGCCGTGGCGAAGCTGAGCCCTTTGTGAAGCGTAATGCCCAGGTTCGGGTTTAGGGTGGTGAACGGATAGTCCGCAATGCGCGGCCGCGCGGCCGAAATGCGGCTTAAAAACGTGCTTTTGCCCGCGTTGGGAAACCCCACCAGGCCCAGGTCCGCCAGCACTTTAAGCTCCAAAATAAGCGTGATTTCTTCGCCGGGCTGGCCGTTTTCGGCCAGGTGCGGGGCCGTATTGTTGCGCGTTTTGAAAGACTGGTTGCCGCGTCCGCCCATTCCGCCTTTGGCTACGGTAAATTCCTGGCCGGGCTCGGTTAAGTCGGCAAGCACGTGGCCGCTACTTTTAACGATGGTGCCGCACGGCACGAGTACGATTTTATCTTCTCCGGCGCGGCCCGTTTTATTGTAGGTGCCGCCTTTTTCGCCGTTTTGCGCTTCAATGTGCGGGTTGTAGGCCAGCTCCAGGAGGGTGGTCAGGTTCGGTTCGGTTCTTAAAATAACGTCCCCGCCTTTGCCGCCGCAGCCGCCGTTGGGGCCGCCGAATTCAATGAATTTTTCGCGGCGGAACGACAGACAGCCGTCCCCGCCTTTGCCGGCGGTGATGTAAATTTTGACACGGTCTAAAAAGCTTCCGGATTGCATAAAATATTTCCTCTTTAAGTAACGGCTCCGGCCGGACGGTGCAGGCCGCCGGCCTTATAAATCAAATTGGTTCATCCTGCTCCAACGTGCGGGACAGGATTTTTTTGGACAGGCTGCGCTTGGCTTTCGCGCGGGCGCGTTTTACTTTGGCGCGCGCGGGCCGTTTGGTGCAGGTATAGGTCCATTCGTCTAAACTGACGTGCAATTCATCCTTCTTCATATCTATTGTATCAAACGGGGGACTTTTGTCCAGCCCGCAAAAGGGTTATCACAAAAAAAGCGGCAGGAAAAATCCTGCCGCTTTTTTAAACCGTGAAGCTTTTATTTGTCCGTTTCGGCCTTTTTGGCTTTGGCGGGAGCCTTTTTCGCGGCCGGTTTGGCGGCGGCGGGCTTTTTGGCGGCCTTGGGGGCAGCTTTTTTAGCGGGCTCTTTTTTGGCTTCTTTCGTTTCCGCAACTTTCGGGTACACGGAAATCTGCTTTTTGCCTCTGGTTACCCATTCAAAGGTAACAATGCCGGCGACCCGGGCAAAAAGGCTGTCATCGCTGCTTCTCGCGACGTTGGTACCGGGCAAGAATTTGGTACCGCGTTGGCGGACGATGATTTCCCCAGCGTTGACGAACTGGGAGCCGTAGCGTTTAATGCCTAAACGCTGGCCGTGGCTGTCTCTTCCGTTGGAGGAGGAACCTTGTGCTTTTGTATGTGCCATAGTTTAGAGTCTCCCAATTAGGCTAACTGGATATCCGTGATTTTGATTTGCGTCAAATCCTGTCTGTGGCCGATGGTTCTTTCGTAACCTTTTTTCGGTCTCTTTTTGAATACGAGGATTTTGGGACCTCTCAAATGTTTAACCACTTGAGCGGTGACCTTAGCCGTGTTACCGGCTTTGGTATCTGCCGAGGTACCTTCTTCGTTGGCGGCCCAGAGAACTTTCAGTTCTACATTGGCTCCCGCTTCCGCGTCCAGTTTTTCAACCTGCAGATCTTGACCGGGTTTTACCCAGTACTGTTTTCCACCAGTTTCAATGATTGCGTACATAGTTTTATTATACCAAATAAAGAGACAACACCCCGCGCCCTTGCCTTTTATGGCCGGGCGGGAGGGGTTGCTCTCCCTTAATTTGTATATATATTATAGCATAATTGCCGCTTGCCGGTGCGGTAAACCGGGCGCAAACGTGCAGGGGACGCGCAAATTTAATAAAATAGAAAAAAGAGATTGTTTGAACAGGTTATTCCTCAGGACTATGCCCACTAAAATGAAAGAAGACTATTATCAAATCCTCGGCATTGAGCGCACCGCCACCGCGGTGGAAATTAAATCCGCGTTCCGCCGCCAGGCCATGAAGTGCCACCCGGACCGCTGCCCCGGCGATAAAAACGCCGAAGAACAGTTTAAAAAAGTAAACGAAGCGTTTTCCGTGCTTTCCGACCCCCACAAAAAACAAATGTACGACCAGTACGGGCACGAAGGCGTGTCCGGCGCGGGCGGATTCGGCGGGTTTAACGCCGGCGGATTCGGCGACATTAACGATATTTTCGGCTCCGTATTCGGAGATATTTTCGGCGGGGGCTTCGGCTCTGGCCGGCGCGGCGCGCCCCGCGCCCAGCGCGGCGAAGATTTAAAGTTGGACGTTACCCTTACCCTGGAAGAAGCGTTTTCCGGCAAGGAAGTTCCGGTGGATTATACGCGCCTGGACAACTGCGCCGAGTGCGACGGCAGCGGCGCCGCCCCCGGCAGTGCGCGCAAAACCTGCCGTTCATGCAATGGCACGGGTACGGTAACGTATGCGCAGGGATTTTTCAGCATGCGCCAGGTCTGCCCGGACTGCGGCGGCAAAGGCACCGTGGTGGAAAAGCCGTGTACGTCCTGCCGCGGCAGCGGAACCAAGCGCGTGAAGGAAAAATTGACCGTCAAAGTGCCCTCCGGGGTGCGCTCCGGCGTTACGCTGCGCGTTTCCAACGGGGGAGACATCGGCACCAACGGCGGCGGCTTTGGCGATTTATATGTGGAAGTGCACGTAAAAGAGCATAAAATTTTTAAACGCCAGGGCGATGATTTGGTGATTGACGCGCAAATCACCTATCCCCAGGCCGTATTGGGGGGAAGCATTAAAGTGCCCACTATTGAAGGCAAAGAGCTGGAGATGGACATCCCCAAAGGCACGCAGTTCGGCGCGGTGCTTAAAATGCAGGGCAACGGGATGCCGAAGCTGGGCAAAAAAGGGTTCGGCGATTTGCTCGTAAACGTGAAAATTGAAGTGCCCAAAAAGCCGACTGCCCGCCAAAAAGAACTGCTGGAAGAACTGGCGAAAGAGACGGGCGGAAAGAAGAGCTTTTTTAAGGAATTGTTTTCTTAACGCGCGGTCCGCGTGATTTGATGTAATTAAACATCCGTTAAAACCGGGCTGAAAGCCCGGTTTTTTGCGGCATATTTTATGCATGCGGGGATTTACGTTTTGGGTATAAATAAGTATGATATTAATAATGTAAGGGCTGTATTTTTTGCTGTTGAATCCAACATACAAAGGAGAATTATGAAAAAAGGTTTTACGCTTATTGAGCTGTTGGTGGTGGTGCTGATTATCGGCATTTTATCGGGCATTGCGCTGCCCCAGTATACGGCGGCGGTGGAAAAAGCGCGCGCCAGCGAAGTGGTGTCGCTGATGGCTTCGGCCGAAAAAGCCGCCGACTTGTATGTGCTGCAGGAAGGGTATCCTTCTACCGGGTTGGTGGAGCTGGTGGGAAAACGCAACGGCGTGGCCAGCGGAAAGCTGGATATTGATATTGAAGCCGCTTTAAGCTGCCAAACCAATAATGACCGCTGTGAATCCAAAGATTTTAGTTATGACGTGTATTGCGGCACGAGCACGTGCACGTGGACTGCTGAACAGTTAAAGGGCGATTATGATATGTCCGGCCACCGTTCCAGAGGGGGTAAATGGATGCGCTCCTGTGATTATTATACTAAAGCCGGCCGCGTCGTTTGCGAAAGTTTGCGCGGACAAGGCTGGAGTGCTTCCGACAATATGTAACCGCTTATATCCAAAAGCCCCGGGCCAAACGGCCCGGGGCTTTTTTATGGCGTGCGGTAAAACGTCAGCAAATCATTCCGCCGCCGAGCACGGTGTCCCCGTCGTAGAGCACGGCGGACTGGCCGGCCGTAACGGAAAGCTGCGGCTCGTCAAACACGGCTTCAAAGGCGTCTCCGTCCAATATGCGCACCGTCGCTTTGGCGGGCATATGCAGGTTGCGGATTTTAATTTTGCAGGTAAATTCCGGCGCGGGCGGTTCGCCCGCCACCCAGCTGGCGCGGTCGGCCTGCAGGCGCGCGGAATACAGCGCTTCTTTCGGGCCGATGACGACCTGGTTTTTTTCGGCGTCCAGCCGCACCACATACATGGGCACTTTAAATCCGCCGATGCCCAGGCCCTTGCGTTTGCCTATCGTGTAGCCCCAAATGCCCTGGTGCCGCGCAACGGGCTTGCCGTCCAAGGTAACAATGTCCCCGGGTTTGTTGGGGAAGTTCAGCAAGTCGTTGTAATCGCCGCAGTAAAAGTCCTGGCTGTCTTCTTTTTCGGCCACGGCCAGACCCGCCTGGCGCGCAATTTTGCGGATTTCGGGTTTCGTCATTTCCCCCAGCGGGAAGAGTACGCGGGAAAGCTGTTTCTGCGTCAGGCGATGCAGAAAATAGCTTTGGTCGCGCGATAAATCTTTCGCTTTTTTTAGCAGGTATTTGCCGGTTTTCGGGTCCTGTTCCACGCGGGCGTAGTGGCCGGTGGCGAATTTATCAAACTTCACGCCCTGCCGCTCGGCGGCGGAGGGGAGTACGCCAAATTTAATCAGGCTGTTGCAGAGCACGCACGGGTTAGGCGTGCGGCCGCAGGCGTATTCCAGGCGGAAGTTGTCCAGCACCGCCGCGCGGTACGGCTCGCGGCAGTCCACTTTTAAAAACTCAATGCCGAGTTTGGACGCGATGTGTTCAATTTCCGTTAAATCTTCTTTTTCGGGAGAAAGGCACGCGTTTTTTTGGTACGCGCCTTCCGGTACGGGAAGAGAAGGGTCCCACACCAGCATGGTCGCGCCGATGACGCGGTACCCCTGTTCCTTGAGTATGACGGCCGCGGCGGCGGAATCCACCCCGCCCGACAGGCCGATGAGTATCGTCTCTTTTTCCATCAATTACCTCACAGTGTAAATTGTACTTAAGGTTGAAAGCCAAAAGGACACTATATTATAGTATTTTGTCCTGGCGGACGGCTTTGGCGGCCTTGACCGCGGTACAGGCATATGGACGGTGGCGTACGCCCAGAGGGAAAATGTAGGGATATTCAGACTGTGTGGGCGGACGGCTTTGGCGGCCTTGGCCGCGGCATAGGAATATAGACGGTGGCGTACGCCCAAAAGGGAAAATGTAGGGATGTTTAGACTATTTGGGCGGACTGCTTTGGCGGCCTTGGCCGCGGTATAGAGATATGAACGGTGGCATATGCCCAAAAGGGAAAATGTAGGAATATTTAGACTATGAGGGCGAATAGCTCCGGCGGTTCCGGCGGCAGACAAAAAACCCCGGCGGAAAACCGGGGTTTTAAATTAAGAATTTTTCTTTTCGTCCGTTACCGGCACGTCGCTTGTCTGCGGCTGGGGCTGATTGACGGAGATATTGGCGTAGAGCTTGCGCACGGACGGATAGATTTTTTTAAACGCCGCCACCACGTGCGGGTCAAACGATTTGCCGGACTCGCCCAAAATATACGCGTAGGCGTCATCGGTCTTCCAGGCTTTTTTGTACACGCGGAAAACGCACAGCGCGTCAAACACGTCGGCCACCGTAATAATGCGGGCTTCTATCGGGATGTCTTCTCCTTTCAGGCCTTTGGGGTAGCCGGACCCGTTCCATTTTTCATGGTGGTAGCAGGCCATTTTGTGCGCAATTTTAAGCACCTTGGAGTGCGCCCCTTCCAGAATACGCCCGCCGTAGACGGTGTGGGACTTCATAATTTCAAACTCTTCCGGGGTCAGCTTGCCGGGTTTTAAGAGGATGTTGTCCGCCAGCGCCACTTTGCCGATATCGTGCAGGGGGCTGGCGTTTTTGATCAGTTCGGAATCTTTTTTGTTCATTCCCAGCGCCAGCGCCAGCAGATACGAAATGATGCTGATGTTTTTTAAGTGGGCGCGGGTATCCTGCTGGTCGCGGTATTCGGCGGTAACGGCCAGGCGGTAAATGGTTTCCAGCTGGGCGACGTGCACGTCCTGATACAGTTTGGCGATTTCAATCGCGCTTCCCGCCAGCGTGGCCAGCAGGAGCAGGATGCCTTCGTCCTTTTTGTCAAAAGCGGTGGCGTCGGCTTTATTTGCCACCTGAAATACGCCCAGCACTTTGCCGGAATTGTTTTTTAAGGGAATAGCCAGCATGGAATGGGTGCGGAAATCGGTTACCATATCCACGTCCATGGAAAAGCGCGGGTCTTCGTATGCGTTGGGAAGGTTGATGGTTTCGCCCGTGCGGGCGACGATGGAAATAACGCCGCTGCCGTTAAGCGGCACGCGGATTTCGGTGTGTTCCAGTCCGCGCCCTTGGGCGATTTTGGACCAGAGTTCATTCTTTTCTACGTCTTTAAGGTAAATGGTGCAGCGTCCGACATCCAGCATTTTGGTAATTTGCTGGGCAATGATGTCTAACAGCTTATCCAGGCGCAGTTCACACGAAATGCGCGCGCCAAACTCCACCAGCAGGTTCAGCTTTTCTTCGGCCGACAGCTTGCCGTTTTCCGGCCTGAATGATTGCATATGTTCACCCGTTTAAGCGTGCGAAGTGATCTGCTTTGGCGTACGGATAAAACTGTTTTAGGCAAAAGTCCAGTTCCAAAGCAGACAGCCCTGACAATGTAAACACAGTCCCTGTCTGTGTTCGGGCGATGCTCCGTACGGCGTCCATGCAAACCCTTTCCGCCAAATTGTGCCGTACGAAACCGTAACCAAACGCGGGCGTGTCCGCGTCTTTATACAAACACTCTACAAAATTTTTCTTGAAAAGTGTTTTTAAAGTTTTCTGCGCGGCCGCAAACGGTTCGCCTTCGCGCCGGAACAGGGCGGAATAATCCAGGCGCACGGGAGAGGCGATTTCCGCCGCCCGCGCGGGTTTTTTAGGCATAAAGTCCGTGATAAAAAGCACGTGTTCGGCAAATTCGCGCGCTTTTTGCTGCCAGCGCGGCCACCGCTCAAACAGCTGGGGCGCGCGGCGCAGAAACAGGTATACGTCCACGCTGTCGGTAAGCAGCGGGAGCTTGCCGCCGCCCGTTTGCTCGCGGCGGCGGATGAGGTTTTTAACCAGCCGGCGGCTTTGGCGTACGTTTCCGTATACGTATTCAAACAGGCCGCTCGGCGTGTTCTGCCAGATGTGCGCGCCGCGTTTTGGGGCGGCGGTTTGGAGGACGGACGCCGCAAGGTCCGGCATAAAAAATTCGGCTTCCAGCGAGGGCAGGTAGATAAGTGCGGGGTCTTGCGGGGCGGCCGGAATTTTCGCTTGCCGGAGGCGTTTTGCAAATGCCGGCGTGCGCGCGGGAAGAATGTCATCCGCGTGATTTATCCAGGCCAGGCCGGGCAGCCGGGTGAGCCCCATTAGGCGCAGCAGGCGCACCGCACCCGCGCGGCGCAGTGCGAGCCCGGCGCGGACCATAAAACGGAATAAACCCGGTCGGCGGGAACGCCAGGAAAGCAGGGTGTGTAACAGGGCGGGAAGCGCGCGCCCGTTTAAGGTGCGGCGCAGTTCCAGCATATGTTCGGCCGTTGGGATTTTGCCGGCGCAGGCCTGCGTACAGCGGCCGCACAGCAGGCACGAATTAACCAGTCGGGATAACAGTTCTTTATTCTGCGCCGGATTTAATTTGCCTTCCGCCGCCAGGCGTACGGCCTGGTTGCGTCCGCGCGGAGAGAAGGTTTCTTCTGCCGTTAAAACATAAGTCGGGCAGGCCTGCTGGCAGCTGCCGCAGCGGGTGCAGAATGAGGCGGAATCGTACACCGCGCGCGGGCCGAACGGCGTGTGCAGGGTGCGCAGGTGGCGTTTGGGATGAAGCGGATCCAGCTCAAGCGGGCGAAAATCAGACACGGGCGTCTCCTGTAAGCGGGGGGAATAAATCTTCCGGGTCCAGCTGCGCTTTGACGGCGCGCCACAGCGCGTTGGCGGGCGCGGGCTGGAACGTCAGTTCGGGTGCTTTGGGCACGGGCTTGGCAAAAATTTTAAACGTCAGCTGTGTAACCAGGCCCAGCGTGCCCTGCGAGCCCGCAAACAGGCGCGCCAGATTATATCCGGCGGCGTTTTTCATCAGTTTCCCGCCGTAGCGCACGTATGACCCGTCCGGCAGGAGGGCTTCCACCCCCAGCACATGCGGATAAAAACCAGGCAGACAGCCGGAGGCGAACGCGCCCCCCAGCGTGCCGTTTCCTTTTTCGGGCAAAATACTGTATACGTTTTCGCTCTCCAGCGCCTGCGCGAGTTCGGCCAGCGTTACGCCGGCCCCGGCGGTAACGGTGTAATTGGTTTTATCAATATCCAAAATTTGGTTAAGGGGCCGCGCCGAAAGCGGATGCTCCGCCGCCGTTTTCAGCCGCGTATTCGCGCCCGTTACCGTGCAGGGCACGCGGGCGTCCCGGCGCGTGCGGATGGCGTCCGCCAGTTGTTGTGCGGCGGCGGAAAGAGGCTGCTGGGGGCGCGCTTTTTCCGCATAGGCCAGCGGGATCAGCTTGAGCGGATTGGCGATGTTTTTCGGGTCCGCCGCGCGTTTAATACGGGTAAACAAATCAAGCGTGGGTTTATCGTACTGATAGGCCATTACGGCGCGTTTTTCCACGCCTACGCCGTGTTCGCCCGATATGGTGCCGCCGCAGTCCACGCAGGCTTGTAAAATTTCTTTAAGCGCGCGGGTAACGCGCACCGCGTCGGGCTTGTTGCGCTCGTCAAACACGATTTGCGGATGGAAGTTGCCGTCCCCCGCGTGAAAAAGGAGGCTGGCGTAAATGTTGTTATCGTCTAAAATCCGGCGGACTTTAGCCAGCGCGCGGGGCAGTTCGCTGCGCGGGACGGTGCCGTCGCCCACCATTACGTTGGGCGCCAGGCGCGCCATCGCGGCGTAGGCGGCGCGGCGGCCGAACCAAAGTTTTTGGCGTTCGGCTTCGTTTTTGGCCGGAATAAATTTAAGCGCCTGATTTTTTAGGCAGATTTCTTCCAGCTGTTTTTCGTCGGAAGCGATTTGCGCGGGCGTGCCGTCCAGCTCCAAAATAAGCAGGGCCTGGGCGTCCGTCGGGTAGCCGGAGCGGGCAAACTCTTCCACGGCGCGCGTGGTGATTTGGTCCATCGCTTCCACGCAGCGCGGAATCACGCCTTTGGCCGCCAAATCGCTGACGGTTTGCACGCTGTGCGCCAGCGATGGAAACGTAACGAGAAATGTCTTGATGTGTTTGGCCGCGGGCAGGATTTTCACCTTCATCCGCGTAATGACGCCCAGCGTGCCTTCGCTCCCGGCCAGCAGACCGATAAAATCGGGTCCGCCGTCCCGGCGGGAAAAATGCAGGGGTCCTCCGTCCGGCAGGATAAAATCCGCCTCCAGCACGTGGTCAATCGTGCCGCCGTATTTCATACAGCGCGCGCCGCTGGCGTTTTGGGCCAGGTTGCCGCCCAAGGTGCATACGCGTTCGCTGGCCGGATCCGGCGCGTAGAAAAAGCCCAGCGGGGCGAGTGCGTCCTGCAAATCGCCGCCGACGGCGCCCGGTTCAACAACCGCAAATCCTTCCTGCGTGTTAATTTGTAAAATCCGGTTAAGCCGCGTCAGGTTAAGCACCGCGCCGCCGTTTAAGGCCGCACAGCTTCCCGCGTGGTTCGTCGCGCTGGCGCGCGGAACGAACGGGACGGCATATTCCTGTAAAATACGCAGGATGGGGGCCACGGCTTCTTGGTTGGGGACGTTAATAAGCGCATCCGGCCGCGTGCGGGAGAGCGAACAATCGTAAGCATAGAGCGACAGGGAGACGGCATCGGTCAGGACGTTTTCTTCCCCGGCGGCTTGTTTTAGCTTTTTCATAGCGGCGGATGGTATCTTCATAAAAATGGAGCGCAAGCCGTAGCGGCGCGTGTTTTTTGTATACTATTATTATATTATTTGTATAAGGTACAAAACCAATGCAAAGCCAGAAAAACCCGAAACAAGTGGTGGTCGTGGGGGATGTGCACGGCCAGTTTGAACCGTTTGTCAAAATCCTGCGCCATGCGGGGCTGATTGACGAGCATAACAACTGGTGCGGCGGCCACAACCGCTTGGTGCAGATGGGTGATATTTTTGACAGGGGGCCTTTTTCGCGCAAAGTGGATGATTTGCTGGACTCCATCCAAAAACAGGCGCGGGAGAGGCAGGGCGAAGTCGTGCGGCTGGTGGGCAACCACGAGCTGGAGCCGTTGCTGTCTAACTTTGTGATTTCCGGCTTTAGCAAAGAAGAAGCCAAAGTAATGCACGACAAGCTGACCCGCCAGGTGTTGGACGGCGATTTAAAGGCCGCTTACGCCTACAAAGGGTTCCTGTTCACGCACGCGGGCGTAACGCGCAAGCTGTATAAGATTTTCCAGATGCAGTTGGACGACGCCAACGCCGGAAATATCGCCGCGCTTATCAATTTAATTTTTAAAGAATCCATCAAGCACGAGTTTTTCAAACATCCGATTTTTAACATCAGCATCAGTCGCAAAGGGCCGGACCGTTTCGGCGGTATTTTTTGGGAAGATTTGGAGGATTTGATTGCTTCGTACCCCAAAAGCCCGCTGGTGCAGGTGGTGGGGCACACGCAGGTGGATCGCATCGTGCTGGACCGCACGGCCAACGTGATTCCGGTGGACGTGGGAATGCACCGCAAACTGCAGTATTTGGTGATTGACGACGAGGGCGCGCCGAAAATTGTGGACGTGCCGGAAAAAGCGGACTAAGCCCGGCGAATTTAGAGGGATACTATACGGAGCGGAAAATCTTCCGCTCCGTTTTGCCGTTTTATGCAGGTCTTAGCCCTGTTTATAAAACGCCTCAAGGCGGAAGAACGTTTTTACTTGTTTGAGCGGGGTAGCGAGTTGTAAAACTCGCCGCGTAAAACTGGATTTCAGGAGCATTGGCCGGCAGTTTTTTCTCCTTTTATACGGTTGCTTGGCAACACAGCTTAAACGGTGTGGCTCAATTAGTCGGATGTGTCCGCATAGAGAACCGCCCCCTGAAAGGGAGCCTTGCAGGCCGTGCAGATAAAAAGAACCGCTCCCCGAAAGCTTTTGCATCCCCGAATGTTTCTCTCCCAAGTATCTAAAAGTACCGTATATTGCCAGGCCCT
>NZ_CAUDSG010000030.1:0-18763 GCF_958451995.1 Candidatus Avelusimicrobium alvi | reverse complement strand
AAAAAAAAAAAACAAATCAAGGCCTTCCAGGCCCTGGAGCTCTGGCCTGGCCAGGGTCTAGCAATAGACGGTGCTATTAGTTAGATGGGAACAACAAAGGGGGTATGCACCCGTCTGGTAAGACCGAGCCGCCCCTCCCTTTCCCTGACGGTTTCATCCGACTAGTGGAGCCACACCGTTTAAGCTATGTTGCCAAGTACCGTAAAGTCTGCACGGCCGGCAAGGCCCCTTTTTCTTTTGCAAGAAAAAGTACAATAAAAAAGCGAAGCACATTGGCTCCGCCTTTTTCATATCCATTAAAAGTTCACGTCAGTTAAATTGGTTCATCGCTTTCTCAATGCCCTGCGTAAAATACAACTCCAGGGCTTCCACCGCGCGGTCCAGCGCGCCTTCCAGCGCGGGCAGTTCCGACTTGGGGAAATTGGAAAGCACAAAATTGGCCAAATCAAATTTTTCGGGTTTCGGGCCTACGCCTACGCGCAGGCGGGGAATATCTTGCGTGCCCAGCTGTTCAATGACGCTTTTCATCCCCTTCTGGCCGCCGGCGGAACCGTTTTTGCGGATGCGCAGTTTGCCCACTTCCAGGGATACGTCGTCAAAACACACCAGGCAGTTTTGCGGCGGGATTTTATAGAACCGGGCCAGGCTGGATACAGCCCGACCCGATTCGTTCATATAAGTAGCGGGTTTGATGAGAAAAACATCGTGCCCTGCCACGGAGACTTTGGCATACGCTCCCAGGTTCTGCCAGGCTTTCCAATCGGCCCCCCACTTGCGCCCTGCGGCGTCCAGCGCCATAAATCCGGCGTTGTGCCGCGTGCGCTCGTATTGGGAACCGGGATTGCCAAGACCCGCCAGGAGGTATTGCATAAGCTATTTCTTCGCGGCGTCCTTGGTGAGGTTGCCTTCTTCGTCCTTTTTGCCTTTGGTGGAAGAGCTTTCCGGCGCGGCGGCGGCATCGGCGGCCGGGGCGGCGGTTTCTTCTTCTTTCAGTACGGCCAAGTGGACGACCGGGGCTTCCGGGTCGGTAACGAGTTCAACGCCTTCGGGCAGTTTAACGTCGCCGGCGAGGATACCTTTGTTGATGGTCATCGGGGTGATGTCCACCACGATTTCGTGCGGAATCGCGCTCACGAGCGCGCGCACTTCCAGCTCACGCAAAATGTGTTCCACAATGGCGCCGTAGTTGACCACATCGGCAGGCGTACCTTCCAGTTTAAGCGGGACGACCACGTCCATTTTGTCCTTCATGCTCACGCGCTGAAAGTCGGCGTGAATCGGGTTGTCGGTTACTACGTGATACTGGATTTCTTTAACCAGCACGAGTTCTTTCGCGCCGTCCAAGGTTACTTCCACCAGCGTGTTTTTACCGGCTTTCACGATTTTTTCCAAATCTTTTACGCTTACGGTAACGCTAACGGGTTCTTTGTGTCCGCCGTAGATAACGGCCGGGACGTTCTTTTCGGCTCTGATTTTAGAGAGAGCCCCTTTGACGCCGATCCCTTCGCGGGCGGCGGCAGAGATAGTTACTTTTTCCATTTTATCCTCCAAATTTTCTAACGAAAATTTTGAAATTTAGTTTTTGTTAATTGAACATATCGCTGATGGAGCGGCCGTCGTGGTTGCGTTTAATCGCGTCCGCCAGCAAGTACGAGACGGACAGCACGTCCACTTTCGGCCCCAAGTCGCGGATGGGAAGCGAATCGGAAATGATCAGCTTCTTAATGTCGGACTTGTTGATTTTATCCATCGCGTTGCGGGACAGCAAACCGTGCGTGCAAACCGCATAGATTTCGCGCGCGCCCCGCTCTTTGATTTTCTGGGCCACGGTGGTAAGGGTGCCGGCCGTGTCCACGATATCATCAAAAATAATAGCCACTTTGTCCTTCACGTCGCCGATGACGTTGTAGACCACCGCCTCGTTGGCTTTGGGGCGGCGTTTATCAATAATAACCAGCCCCGCGTCCATGCGGGCCGCGAACTTGCGGGCGCGTTCCACGCCGCCCACGTCCGGGGAAATGACCACCAAATCTTTTCTGTCAAAATCTTTAAAATAATCCAGAAACACCTTGCGCGCGCGCAGGTGGTCCACCGGGATGTCAAAAAACCCCTGGATTTGGCCGGCGTGCAGGTCCACCGTCATAATACGGTCCGCTCCGGCTTTGGTAATTAAGTTGCTCGCCAGCTTGGCCGTAATCGGCACGCGGGGAGAGGCCTTGCGGTCCGCGCGGGCATAGCCGAAGTAGGGAATTACCGCAGTGATTTTGCCGGCGCTGGCGCGTTTGAAGGCGTCAATCATAATCAGCAGTTCCATCAGGCTTTCGTTGACGGGCGGGCAGGTGGGCTGAATTAAATAGCAGTCGTGCGCGCGCACGCTCTCCAAAATCTGCACGTCTATTTCGCCGTCGGCAAACCGTTCCACGCGCAGCTTGCCCATATCCATATTCAGGTGATTGCAAATCTTCTGCGCCAGGGCAATGTTGGCATTGCCGGAGAAAATCCTTAAATCGCCGTTTACGCTTTTAGTCATTTTTCTTTACACCTTTTTTTTCCAGAACGACCTGACGCGAACGGGCAATACCCAGGGATTCCGCCGGAACCTCTTTGGTGATGGTAGACCCCGCGCCGATTTTTGCATATTCGTGCACCGTTACCGGCGCCACAAAATTTACGTTGGACCCTACGAAAACATGGTCCTCAATAACCGTCTGATGCTTGTTTTTGCCGTCGTAATTGCAGGTGATGGTTCCCGCGCCCACGTTCACCCCGGCGCCCATTTGCGTGTCGCCGATGTAGCTGAGGTGGTTGACTTTGGAGCCTTCCCCGATGACGGACTTTTTAATTTCCGAAAAATTACCCACTTTTGCGCCTTTTTTCAAGACGGATTTCGGACGCAGGTGCGCATAGGGCCCCAGCTGGCACTCGTCGGCCACTTCGGACTCTTCAATATACGTCCCCATTTTAAGGGCCACATGGTCCCCGATGACGGAATCTTTGATATAGCAGTTGCCTTCAATATAGCAGTTCTTGCCGATAACCGTTTTGCCGCTGATGTAACAGCCGGGGCAGATAACCGTATCCGCGCCGATTTTAACGCCCGGATCAATAAACACTTCTTTGGGGCGGACGAGGGTAACGCCTTCATCCATCAGGGCGTTGGCCACGCGGTCGCGCATGATTTGCTCGGCCTCGGCCAGCTGCGCTTTGCTGTTAATGCCCAGGGCCTGTTCGTAATCCCGGCCGGCAAACACCAGCACCGGCTGGTTCATCTGCTTGATGAGGGCCAGCGTATCGGTCAGGTAAAATTCGTGCTTGGGGCCCTGCGGCACCAGCTGCGTAAGCGCCGTTTGCAGAGATTTGGAGCTAAAAACATACATGCCGCTGTTGATTTCAGCGATTTTTTTGGTGTCTTCGTCGGCGTCGGCGTCTTCTACAATGTTTTCAAACGCGCCGTCCGCCGCGCGGATAATGCGGCCGTAGCCGGCCGGATCCGGCACCGTTACGCCCAGTACCAGCGCGCCGGCTTCGCTGCCTTCAAACACATTGGCCATTTCGGCCAGTGTTTGGGACTTTAGAAGCGGCGTATCGCCGTTTAACACCAGGACGGTTTCAAATTTTTGCAAGAGCGGCAGGGCGGCTTTTACCGCGGAAGCGGAGCCGGACAAATCGGTTTGGCGCACAAATACCACGGGCGCGGTAATGCCCCAGTCGTGCAGGCCCGCCTGTACGGTGTTTACCACCGTGTCCGCCTCGTGACCGACCACAATGCCGATGGCGGCGGGACCCAGGTCTTGGGCCGCCTTTAAAATATGTGCAAGTATGGGAATTCCGCAAACGATATGCAGCGGTTTGGGAAGGGGGGACTTCATCCGGGTGCCTTTGCCGGCGGCCAGGATAAGAACACACAGATTTTTTTTGGCTACCATTTTGTTTAACTCTTGCCTAAAAAGAATCTAACTTGTTAATGAAAAATCAGGAACAAATTATATAAATATTATACCAATAAACCGCCAAATCTGCAAAGCCGGAGTGTTGGCACTTCCTGCCATAGGCGGGGCATTACATCTATTTTAGCATTTTGGGACGCGCCGAACGGGCAAAAAAGGTCCTATCCGCAGGCAAAAGGGTTATTTCTGCAATACACGGCCGAAACATAGGGGGCCTTCGGCCCGGGTGATTTGGGCGCGCACCAGCCCGTGCGCCTGGGCCGTGTTTTCCAACACGACCGGCTGGAAGTTGGAGGTAATCCCGTGCGGGAGGCCGTTTTTATGCTCTTCCACAAATACTTCCTGCTCCGTCCCCGCTAAAGACGCGGCGAACGCGGCGCGAAGTTCTTTATCCAGCGCACGCAGCGTTTCGGAGCGGCGTTTGATTTCCCCGGGCGGCAGCTGTTTAAGGGCGGCGGCGGGAGTGCCCGGCCGCGGCGAATAGCTAAACACGTGCAGGCCCGCGAGGTTTACCTCGCGGATAAAGGCGACGGTCGCTTCAAAATCCGCTTCCGTTTCGGTGGGATACCCGGCAATTACGTCCGCAAAAATGCCGATTTGGGGCACGTGTTGGCGCAAATCCGCCACGCGCGCACGGTAGGCGGCGGTATCGTAATGGCGGTTCATATCTTTTAAAACTTTATCGCACCCGGCCTGCAAAGGCAGGTGGAAATAGTTGCAGAAACGGTCCGGCCGCGCGCTCATCAGGCGCACCACGCCGTCCGTAACCGTTTGAAGCTCTATAGAGGAAAACCGTATGCGGAACCGCCCCGGCAGGGCGGCGATGTTTTCGCACAAAGCGGCCAGATCCGCCACCGTCTGCGGGCAGCGGTAATTGCCGATATTAATGCCGGTAAGGACTATTTCGGCAAAGCCCTTGCCTTCCAGCGTTTTGATTTCCTGCAGTACGTCCGCGAGAGGCTTGGAGCGTTTGTCCGGCCGCGCGTACGGCACAATGCAATAGGAGCAGAAGCAGTCACACCCGTCCTGTATTTTGATAAACGCCCGGCTGTGCCCTTCGTGGCCGGACACCGTCCAGCACACGTCTTCGGTATTAAACAAAGCTTTGCCCAATTCGTATTTGCCCACGATTTCGGCCTGCGGGAAAGCGGCGCGGATGGCGGACGCATGGGCGGCGGCGTAGCACCCCGTCAGCACCAGGCGGGCGCGGGGGTTGCGGCGTAAAATCTGACGGATTTGTTTTTCCACGTCTTTATCGGCCTGATGGGTAACGGTGCAGGTGTTGAGCACGCAGATGTCGGCGGTTTCAAAATGTTCCGCAGGGACGGCCCCGGAACGCAAAAACTGTTCCAGAATAGCCTGGCTTTCCACCTGGTTGACGCGGCAGCCGAATGTTTTGATAAAAAAGGTTGTCATTATAAGAGTTTGGCGGCCACGGCGATACAGGCCGTTTCCGCGCGCAGAATGTTTACGCCCAGCGTAACGGGCAGCACGTTGTATTGGGCGGCGATGACGATTTCTTCATCCGTCCAGCCCCCGGCGGGCCCCACAAATACGCGCAGGCGTTTGGGACCGCCTAATTTTTCCAGCCCCCAGGAAAGCGTATGCGTCTCCTCCGCTTCGTAAGCAATCAGCGAAGGGATTTCCTGCGCCAGCGCCTGCGGGAACTTAACGGGCGGCAGGATGGCGGGAATAAAGGGGGTATCGCACTGTTTGCAGGCGGAAATCATAATCTGCCGCCAGCGGTCGTTCTTGCCGTCCCATTTTTTCAGCACGTCGTATTCGCTGCGTTCGGTCAGCACGGGGCGGAACGCCGCCACGCCCAGCTGGGTGCATTTATCCAGTACATCTTCCAGCCCGGTGCGGGAATTGGGCGCAAAGCACAGTTCCAGCTCCAGCGCAGGCCGGCGCACCGCGCGGGGTTTTAACAACGTGCCGCGCACGAACTTTTTTTGAATCCGGTCAATCCGCGCCGTATACTGGCGGCCGGTGCCGTCAAACACCAAAATTTCGTCCCCTTCCTGATGGCGCGCGACGGCGGACGCGTGGTGCGCCTCGGCGTCCATAAGGAAAAATTCGGTTTCTTTGATATCGGCAAAGTATTGGGACATATGGATATTGTAACTTTTAAATACTTAAAAGTAAAAATATACCTAAAAATAAAATGCGGGTTTTTTGTTACTTTTTTCCGATGAAAAAGTAAATAAAATTAGGGAAACTCCCCGGGTTGAAGCCCGAAATATTGCGAATGCGCCTAATAAACTCAAAAGAGGGGAACCGTACGGTTCCCCTCTTTAGTCGATTTACCCACCTGATAATGCTTATTTGTCCACGACTTCCGCTTCCACTACGTCGTCTTTGCCGCCGTTTGCGGCTTGGGCGTTCGCATTCGCGTCGGGGCCCGGCTGGGCTCCGGCCGCCTGCTGCGCACCGCCTTGGGCCTGCTGTTTGGCCTGGGCGTCTTTATACATCGCTTCGCCCAATTTCTGGCCGGCCTGCAGGGCCGCGTCGGTAGCGGATTTGATTTTGGCCGCATCGTCGCCTTTGAGGGCTTCTTTGAGGTCGCCCAAAGCGCGGTCAATGGCCAGGCGGTCGTCCTGGGAGACTTTATCGCCGTACTCTTTCAAAGACTTTTCAGTCTGGTAGAGCACGCTGTCGCCCTGGTTTTTGGCTTCAATCAGTTCTTTGTGTTTTTTGTCTTCGTCGGCGAATTTCTCCGCGTCTTTGACGAATTTTTCCACTTCCGTATCGCTGAGTTTATTGGGCGAGCTGATGGTGATGTGCTGCTCTTTGTTCGTACCCAAGTCTTTCGCGGACACGTTTAAAATACCGTTGGCGTCAATGTCAAAGGTAACTTCAATCTGCGGCACGCCGCGCGGAGCGGGCGGAATACCGTCCAGGTCAAACTTGCCCAGCGGCACGTTGTCTTTGGCCATGGGGCGTTCGCCCTGCAGGACGTTGATGGTAACGGCCGGCTGGTTGTCCGAAGCCGTAGAGAACACCTGCGTCTTGCGCACCGGGATGGTGGTGTTGCGTTCAATCAGGCGCGTGCACACGCCGCCCAGGGTTTCCAGACCCAGGGAAAGCGGGGTAACGTCCAGAAGCAGAACATCTTTTACGTCGCCGGTCAAAATACCGGCCTGCACGGAGGCGCCGATCGCGACGCATTCCATCGGGTCAATACCGCGTTCAATTTTTTTGCCCACCAGGTCTTCCACGTATTTCTGCACAATGGGCATACGGGTCGGGCCGCCGACCAAGATGATGCGGTCAATCTGCGACGCGGTCAGCGAAGCGTCGGATAGGGCCTGCTCCACGGATTTGCCGCAGCGTTTGACGATATCGTCCACCAAGCTTTCCAGTTTGGCGCGGGACAGTTTAAGCTCCAAGTGTTTCGGGCCGTCGGCACCCGCGGAAATGAACGGCAGGTTGATGTCGGTTTCCATGGTGGTGGAAAGTTCAATTTTCGCCTTTTCCGCCGCGTCTTTCAGGCGCTGCTGGGCCTGTTTGTCTTTGGAGAGGTCAATCCCCGTCTGTTTGCGGAATTCGTCCACCATCCACTGGATGATGGCATTATCCATATCCGTACCGCCCAGCTGCGTATCGCCGGAGGTGGAAAGCACGTCAAAGGTGCCTTCTTTGCCCATTTCCATAATGGTAACATCCAGCGTACCGCCGCCCAAGTCAAACACCATTACTTTCTGTTCTTTGCCGGCTTTATCAATGCCGAAGGCCAAAGCCGCCGCGGTCGGTTCGTTGACCAGGCGCACCACTTCCAACCCCGCGATGCGGCCCGCGTCTTTCGTGGCCTGGCGCTGGTTGTCGTTAAAATAAGCGGGTACCGTGATAACGGCTTTTTCCACCGGTTCGCCCAGGAAGGCTTCGGCGTCTTTTTTCACTTTCTGCAAGACGAAAGCCGAAAGCTGCTGAGGCGTAAATTCCTGTCCGCGCAAGTTATATTTGTAATTTTCCCCCATTTTGCGCTTGAACGCGGTTACGGTCCCTTCCGGGTTGGCGATGGCCTGGCGGCGGGCCGGTTCACCCACCAAGCGCTGGCCGTCTTTGGTAAAAGCGACATAAGACGGAAACGCCTTGCCGCCGATAGAACTGCCTTCGGCAGACGGAATAATCGTTCCTCTGCCGCCTTCCATCACCGCGGCGGCGGTGTTGGAGGTGCCCAAATCAATACCAATAATTTTTGCCATACTGTTGTTTCTCCTTTTAAATCAAATTTTTACCCCACCGGCGGAAAGCATTACCCTTCCGCATGCTGGCCGACAATCACGCGCGCGGGGCGCAGCACTTTGCCGTCCATGGTAAATCCCATCTGCACTTCCTGAAGCACGAGCCCGTCCTGGTCTTCCGAAGACGGAATCATCGCCACCACTTCCTGGGCGGCCGGATCGTAGGGTTTATCCAGCACGTCCATATGCTCAATTCCCTCGGCCTTAAAAGCTTTTTCCAGCTCCGCAAACACCATATTCAGCCCGTCTTTGACGGCCTTGAGCGAAGCGCTGCACTCCCCGGCGTCCTGGTCTTTGGCCAGTTCCGCACGCTGGCGCAGGAGCACCTCGTAAGCGGGAAGCAGTTTCTCGGCGAATTCTTTTTTTCCGTACGCCAGGAAAGCCGCTTTTTCACGCTCGGTGCGTTTACGGTAATTGTCAAAATCCGCGCTCAGACGCACCAACTGTTCATAATAGTCGGGCTTCTTTTCGGCGGCGGGTTCGTCTTCCGATTTTACTTCAATTTCCGGTTCACAGACTTCCGGCAACTCCCGTTCATCCAGTTCTTGCCCGGCGGCCTCGGGCGCGCCGTGTTTATGCTGATGTTTTTTACTCATAATCGTTTTCTTCCCCGGCGGGCAGCGCCGTCCAGTTTTTCATGGACGCTTCCAAGAGGTCCCCGATAAAATTTACCAAAGACATTACTCTTGTATATTCCATATGCTTCGGGCCGATAATGCCCAGCATGCCCACCGTTTTGTCCCCCACGCGGCACGCCGTAGAAACGATGCTGAGGTTTTTTAGTTCCTGCAGCGCGTTTTCACTGCCGATGCTCACGTTTAATTTCTGGTTGGATTTCTCCATATCCGTCATTTTCTCGTTTAATAACGAGGAAAACCGTTCGCGCTCTTCCACTACGCGCATCATTTGTTTCAAATCTTCGTAATCGGCTTCGGTCGTATTTTCCAGCAGGCGGCCGATTCCTTCCACGTATAATTCATCGGCGCCCGTCTGCGGGCGTTCAATGTCTTTAAGCACCTGGGTGGCCAAGTCCGCCATATCCGCAATTTCGCGGTGGCCGGAATGGATGTGATGCCACAGCACCTGGCGCGCTTCGGCCAGCGTCATACCGGCAATTTCCTGGTTGATAAACCGGCTGAGCACCCGCAGGCGGGCAGGCTCAATGACGTAACCCGTGCGTACGGGCCAGTGCCGCACCGCGCCGGACTGCGTAACCAGCACCGCCAAAATCATCCCCGGAGCCAGCGGAATAAAATCAAGCCGCTGTACGCGCTGGTCTTCCACGTGCGCCGTATACACAAACCCCGCCGCGCCCGAAAGCATCGCCAGCAGGCGCGAAGTCTGCACCAGCATATTGTCCACTTCGCTTACGCGCTCGTCGTACTGTTCTTCAATGCGCTGGCGCTCCTGGGCGGCCATTTTCTGTACGCTGGCCAGGTAGTCCACATAATAGCGGTAGGCTTTATCGGTCGGGATGCGGCCGCCGGACGTGTGCGGCTGGTAGAGATAGCCCTCTTCCTCCAGTTCTTTCATAATGTTGCGAATCGTGGCGCTGGAAACATCCTGCAAGGCGCCTTCGGCAATCATCTGCGAACCGACCGGACGGCGGGTTTCCACAAACTGCTGGACCACCCACCGCAGGATTTTTTCTTTACGGGCTTTGGCGATTTCCGGTTTTAGAATTCTCATACCTTTTTCCTAAAAATCTCTTCGGGAAAATGCTTTTTATTTTAGCACTCTTTTGTCCCCTCTGCTAAAATTATATGCAATTATTTTATTTTTGTCAACCCCAATTTTAGACTGCTAGTTTTGAACCTTTAACCGGACCGCCTTTCTATTCAAAGAACAATTATATCTCCTTGTAGTATAGAAAGGGATGGGCCGGGGCACAACCGTTTTTTTAGATTAGTTGCGCGCGCCTCCCGCAAGGTGCGGCAAACGGGGAAACGGCACAAACAGGGCGGCTGCGCCAGTCAAACCGGCGCGTATAAAGAACTGTGGCCCGGAAACGACGCTGTAGTAATTGCGCAGGGACACGGCCTGAACCGTGTGGCCCGGCTAATCAAACAGGCGCGCATAGAGAACCCCGGCCTGGAAGCAACGCTGTGGTAATTGCGCAGGGACATTGCCTGAACCGTGTGGCCCGGTTAATCAAACAGGCGCGCATAGAGAACCCCGGCCTGGAAGCAACGCTGTGGTAATTGCGCAGGGACATTGCCTGAACCGTGTGGCCCGGTTAATCAAACAGGCGCGCATAGAGAACCCCGGCCTGGAAGGCCCCTATGGCGGGAAAGCCCGGTAAAAAGATACAATAATACATATGCAATTTATAGACTCTCACGCCCATTTAAACGACCCGGCCTTTGACCCGGACCGCGAAGAACTCATCACCCAAAAACTGCCCGAAGCGGGCATTGCGCTCAGCGTGGAAATCGGCTGTGCGCCCGAAGAATGGACCCCCGCGCTGGAGCTGGCGGCCCGGCACCCCTCTTTAATCGGCGCCGTGCTGGGCGTTCACCCGGAATACGCTTCTAAATTAAACCCGGCTAATTTAAAAGAACTCGCCGCCCTCCTGCCGGACAAACGCAACCTGGCGGTGGGCGAAATCGGTCTGGATTATACCTGTTTTGAATTTACCGCCAAAGAACGCCAGCAGGAAGTGTTTTCCCAAATGCTGGCGCTGGCGAACCAAGTGCAAAAGCCCATCGTCCTGCATGTGCGCCGCGCAGGCGAAGATTACGCCGCTTACGACGATACTTTCCACGCGTTAAAACACGAATGGAAACCGTCTGCCGCCGCCGGCCATCCGGGCGTACTGCACTGCTTCTGCGCCCGTTACGAAGAAGCCAAACGCGCGCTGGACATGGGGCTTCTTTTGGGCATCAACGGCTGTTTTACCTATAAGAAGAATGAATACATCCGCGAAGCCGTCAAAAAAGCGGGCTCGGATAAAATCATCCTGGAAACGGACTGCCCGTATCTTTCCCCGCAGGGCAGACGCGGCCTGCGCAACGACCCTTCCAACATTCCGCTCATCGCCGAATTTGCGGCCGATTATTTGGACATCCCTCTAGAGCAGCTGGCGGAAATAACCGTACGCAATACAAAAGCATTGTACGGACTGGTTTAAATTTGTTATATTTTTGAAACAGAGGGTTTATGAAAAAATATATTTTACTTCCGCTGGCGGCGGCTGTAATGCTGGCCGGCTGCACCACCAAAGAACAGGACCAGCAAATCCGCACGTTCTGGATGAAACAGTATATGAACGTGATGGTAAAACTGATGTCTAAAAAGATGGACAGTCTGCCCCAGGCCGCGCGTCAGAAACTGGCCGCGCCGCAGGTTCGCACCGGCGGGCAGAACGTTCACCAGCCGCAGCGCACCCAGCCTGCGCCCCAGCCGCAGATTATGGAAGTAACCCTGGACACCGACGCCCTGCCGGGCCGCGCCCCGCACGCCGACCGCGTGCGCATGAAACGCGCGCTGGAAGCGGTGCAGATTTCCAACCAAAATATACTGAGCGACATTGCCGTCACCTTTGGCGACAACGTCAAAACGCAGGCGCTTGTACTGACCGCCGGCACCGAACGCCAGTTAAAACAAACCGCGGCCAACAGCGCCAGCTTCGCCGCTTATTTCGTCGCCCAGCAGCAGCTGCTGGCACAGCAGGAACAGCAACTCAACCAGCTGATGAAACAAAACGCCGGCAGTATCAAAAAAATCCGGAAATAGCCGTTTCATCCGCACCGGCAAATTGCCGGCACCAATTTTTCTCTGTCCGGGAGCCAGCGTATGGGCCGCTTTAAATTTATTCTGCTGTTAATTTTCATCGCCGTATCCCTGCATTTTTTTGCCAAAACCCTGCGCACCCTGCTCACGCTGGTGGAGACGCCTGCGCGCCAATATGCCGCCGCCTATGCAGATCCGCAGGCTACAGCCCGGCCGCCCCGGCGCGAGCCGCCCGGCCCTTCGGTAACCGACCAGCTCTCCCGCCAAATACGCCGCCTGATGCACCAGCTTTCTGACATCCGCCCCAAACGCACCCCGTCTCCGCGCCGCCAGGAAAGGCCTCCGTTTCCGCCGCCGGAACACCTGCCCGCCCCGCAGGCAACCCCGGCGCACGAGCCGTCCTTTCTGCAAATTACGCTGGAAGATTTGCGCCCGCCCATACGCAACCCTCACCTGGGCGCGGAAGCGTCCGCCCGGTTAGACGGCCTGCTGTCCGCACGCCGCGCACGCAACGCCAACCTGGCCGATGAAACCGAAGCTTTGTTCGGCGCGGCGGCCAAGCGCGAAGTTATCCGCATTTTAATTGACGACGAACGCGCCTGCACCGCCAATGCCAAAGAAAGCAAATCCGCCGCCGAATTTGCGCGCCGCCAGCGTAAAACAGACGAAACCACCGAACAGAAATTAAGCGCGGTATTTGAACGCTATAAAGCCCATTACAACCGCCGCGCCACAGACAATTCCCCGGAATGGAATCTTTTCTTTAAACGCGTAAACGACTTTAAAAAAGCAAACGATTGATATACGCCCCCTTCCAACCGGACGGGGGTTTTAAACACCGCCGATGAGCCCTTCCGCCGCCGGGCCGGGATATGTGTTCCGCGGGTCCGCGCAACATACCCGGCCGCCCCAGGCACCCGCGCGCAGCCGACTATTTCCGCCCCGCGCGGCAGCGTATAGGCCGCCGCATATTTACTGCCGCAACAATGAAACTCCCCGGGCTTCAGCCCGGGGGTTTTCAACCGATACAAAAAGCCCCGCTCAAACGAGCGGGGCTTTTACTTGCAAAGCAGAAACGCTTAGGCGGCTTTTACCACGTCCACCAATTTCTTGAAGGACACCGGGTCTTTAATCGCCATCTCAGACAACATTTTGCGGTTAAGCGTAATGTTGGCTTTGGTCAGGCCGCTGATGAATTTAGAGTAAGACAAACCTTCCTCTCTCACCGCGGCATTGATGCGGGTAATCCACAACTGGCGGTAGGTGGTTTTTTTGTCTTTGCGGTCCACGTAAGCATGCACGCCGGATTTATCCAGCTGCTGGGTGGCCATGCGCAAGCGGCGGGATTTATCTCCGTAATAGCCGCTGGCTCTTTTCAATACTTTTTTCTTTCTGGCGTGTCTGGCAACGCTAAATTTAATTCTCATGTTTCTAACCTCTTATTTAGCCATCGGGAGATATTTTTCCAAAATCTTCCCTTTGTTGGACTCGGGCGTGATGACGCCGGTCTTTCTGGTTTCGTGCTTTCTGGAGGCAGAAACAGGCGTTAGCAAGTGTTTTCTGCCGGCTTTTCTGTGGGTGAATTTACCCGTGGCGGTTTTTCTGAAGCGTTTTTTGCCGCCGCTGTGGTTTTTAAGTTTAGGCATTGTATATTACCTCGTTTAATTAGCCCTTTTTTTGACAACCCGGCCGGGAGCCGGTCAAGCCCCGTGCGCGGTTAACTGCAAAAAGGACCTAAAAATCTGTTTAGTTTTTGGGCACGAACGTCATCGACATACGGTTGCCCATCGCCTGCAGGCCGCCGTCCACGTTGGCGAGTTCGGCCAGGCGTTTGGCCGTATCGTTTAAAATCTGGATGCCGATGTCTTTGTGCTGGTTTTCGCGGCCGTGGAACACCACGGTGAAACGAACCATGTCCTTCTTGCGAAGGAACTCTTCAATTTGGCGGATTTTCACGTCCAAATCGTGCGGAGCGATGCGCGATTTAATGCGCAGCTCTTTTAAAGTTACTTTGGTTTGTTTCTTTTTGGCTTCCGCCGCTTTTTTTCCCTGTTCGTAAACATACCGGTTGTAATCAAGTATCTTACACACAGGAGGCTGGGCGTTGGGTGAAATTTCCACCAGGTCCAGCTCTTGTTCTTTGGCCATGGCGATGGCTTCCGCCACCGGCTTGACCCCGAGCATCGTACCGTCGGAGTCAATCAGTCTGACTTCGGGCACGCGAATGTTCTGGTTTCTGCGATAGAGATCTTTTTTGTATTCTCTTCTGTTATCGTATCTGGCCATTTAATTGTTCTTTCAAAAAAATAGTTCCCCTCTGTGGGAACAGTATTATTATACCATCTTCCCTTTGGGGGTGTCAATTGCCGTCCGGGGGGTTCGGGGCCGAATACGCCAGCACGCCGCGTTCGTATAACTCCCACCCCTGCGGCAGGCGTTTTAACAGCCACGCGGCATTCGTCCAGCGCGGGCCTTCCTGCGTAAAAGACCGCTCCAGCACCGCCGGCGCCGTTTTAACGGGAACAAAAAGCTCCGCTTTCGTCCCGTCCGCGGATAAAACCACATAGGCCGCCAGCGCCGCGCTTTCCTGTTTGGAAACCGGCAGCAGAGCGATGCCTTCCTCCCACAGCCGGACGCACGCCTTTTGCACGCCGCTCCAGGTGTAGCCGGCCGAGCCGATGCAGTTATGCGCGTCCCGGTCCGCGCCTGCAAGCCGCTGTTCCGGCACGCCCGTATGGGAGCACGCGCCCAGGCACGCGCACGCCAGGATACCTGCTAAAAGTTGTTTATTCATATTCAAATTATATAAAAATATCTGCCTGCCAACGGGCCATAACCTAATAAAAAGGCCTCCGCTGAGGAGGCCTTTTATAAGAACAGCAGGATTAATCGTAATCCCGGTCCCGTATGATTTTTTTCAAGTTGCCTTCGCGGTTAAGGGTTATCGGATTGCCCTTGTATTCAATCTTGCCGCGTCCGTTGGCCACGGCATGCAAGAGGTTGGAGGCATATACTTTCACGTCGCCCGAACCATTGGCATACGCATGCACCGTATCGGCGCGCAGGTCGTCGGCGTCAATTTCGCCGGAACCGTTGTTTTCCACAAACGCTTCGCGCGCTTTGCCGGAAAGGTCAATGTCCGCGCGGTCCGAAGCGGCAGCGCGCACGCGGTCCGCCTCTAAGCGGCCCAGGTCAATCTCGGCGCGGCCGGAAGCCGTGGCCGACACGGCCGACGCCTGCACAAAATCAGCCGAAAATTCCGAATCCTGCGTGGCGGAAATGGTTAAATCGGCCGTTTTTAACATGCCGTGCACTTCAAAATCACCGCCCTGGGACAGCGTAACGGAGCGCAGTTCGGGCGCGGCCACCGCCACGCGCAAATGATGCTCGCCGCGGATATGCACCGGGCGGGTAAACCCCACCACCAGCACGCCGTCTTCCACGCGCACGTCCGCCAGCGCCACCAGGTTTTCGCGTCCGCTGACCGTAACGGAAGAGCCGGGCTGCTGCGTAAAGTCCACCTCCGCGTCGCCGCGTACGTCCACCGCGTTAAACGCGGGCAGTTTTTCAAGATTCTGGGACACGTACCGGCCTTCGCCGCGTACGGTCTGCATTTTTTGTCCGAAAGAAGGCAGCGCCAGCAACAGCGCGCAGACGGACAGCAAGGCTATATTTCTTTTTTTCATTTGTTTCCCCCTTTCCCGCGTCTGCGGGAACATTCATATAGTATCACAAAAAAGCGTACAAAAACCAGGGTAAAAAAACATTAGACGCCGCCCGCGCAAGAGGTTCGCCGGGCAGACCTGCAAGGACGAAGGAAATTTGCTAGAATTTATATAACTTTTATTATAATTCTCAACGATTTTTAAGGTGAAAAAAATGAGCAACAGAAGAATGGCCCGGGAATGCGCCCTGCAGTCGCTTTATTACGCCGACAGCGCCAAATCGGCGGACGAAACCAGCGTGACGCGTTACGCGTCGGATTTTAAAAGAGAACTCGGGGACTGCTTCCCCTTCTGCGAAGAACTCGTCGGCGGCACTACGCGCCACCTGAAAGAAATAGACAAGATGGTCTCCGCGTACGCCAAAAACTGGACCATTTCGCGTATGTCGGCGGTGGACCGCTCCATCCTGCGCATGGCCACCTACGAAATGGTGTTCAGCCCCGAACGCACCCCCGTCCCGGCTATTATAGACGAAGCCATTGAGCTCGCCAAAAAATACTCCACCGAAAATTCCAGCAAGTTCATCAACGGGCTGTTGGACCAGCTGAAAAAAGAACGCAAATAAAAGTTATGCATCCGAAAGAAGAAATTGAGCGGCTTAAAAAACTGATCAATTACCACAATAATCTGTACTATAATTTGGACAATCCCGTCTTGTCCGATACGCAGTACGACGAACTTTACAAACAATTAAAAGACCTGGAAGAGCAGTACCCGCAGTACCGCACCAAAAACTCCCCCACCCAGCGTGTGGGCGGCCAGGCGGGAGAATTGTTCTCCCCGGTCAAACACGCGGTGCCGATGATGTCGCTGGACAATTCCTACTCGCCCGACGAAATCCGCGAATGGTACGAACGCGCCGAAAAAACCCTTCAGCGCAACGATTTTGAAATGGTGGTGGAAGCGAAAATAGACGGCGTGTCCTGTTCGCTGACGTACGAAAACGGCATTCTCGTTACGGCGGCCAGCCGCGGGGACGGCAAAACCGGCGAAGACATTACCGCCAACGTCCGCACCATTAAAAACATTCCGCAAAAAATAGAAAACGCGCCCGCCGGTATGCTGGAAATCCGCGGGGAAGTGTATCTGGAAAAGAAGGATTTAGCCGCGCTGAACGAAAAACAACTGCTAAACGCCGAAAATATTTTTGCCAACACCCGCAACGCCGCCGCCGGCTCCCTGCGCCAGAAAGACCCGCAGATGACCGCCCAGCGGCCGCTTAAATTTTTTGCACATTCCTTCGGCGCGGGCAACATCTCGGCAGACAGCTTCAGCGGTTTTATTGATTTGTGCAGACAGTGGGGTTTTTCCGTCTGCCCCGCGCGCACGAAAACGACGCAAATGTCCGAAGTAATCCGTTTTTACAATCAGTTTGACGCGGCCCGCCACCAGCTGCCCTACGACGTGGACGGCCTGGTGGTGAAAGTAAACCGTTTTGAATACCAGCGCATTTTGGGCGTAACCGCCAAAAGCCCGCGCTGGGCGATAGCCTTTAAATACCCGGCCCCGCAGGCCACCACCACCGTGGAGAACATTCTTTTCTCCGTCGGCAGAAGCGGCGTCATCACCCCCGTGGCCGAACTGAAACCCGTGGCGGTGGGCGGCGTAACGATATCCAACGCCACCCTGCATAATTTTGACGAAATCAACCGCCTGGGCCTGCGCGTGGGCGACAGCGTGATTATTGAACGCGCCGGGGAAGTGATTCCCAAAGTGGTTAAAGTAGCCGAACACAAGGGCGGGCCGGACGTATTGCCTCCCGCCGCCTGTCCTTCATGCGGCGAAGGCGTTTATAAAGAGCCGGATGAAGTGGGTTATTACTGCGTCAACCCGTCCTGCCCCGCGCAGCTGCGCGCGCGCCTGCTGCATTTTGCTTCGCGCGGCGCCATGGATATTGAGGGCCTGGGCGAAGTGGTAATGGACCAGCTGCTTGAAAACAAATACGTGGCGGACTTTGCCGATATTTACAACTTGTCTTTCCTGCATTTGCTGAACCTGGAAAACTTCAAAGACAAAAAGGCGCAGAACCTGCTGGACTCCATTGAAGCCAGCAAACAAAAGCCGCTTTCCCGACTGCTGTTTGCGCTGGGCATTGCGTTTGTGGGCGCGAAAACCGCCGAAATTTTGGCGGACCGCTTCCGCACCCTGGACGCGTTAAAAGACGCGCCGCTGGAAGAACTGCAAAGCGTGCGCGAAGTGGGCGAAATTGTCTCGCACAGTATTTATGATTTTTTCAGAAGTCCGCGCGCGCTGGAGCAGATTGAACGCCTGCGTGCGGCGGGGCTTAATTTTACGCAGCCCAAAAAAGAGCTGGCGGGCAATATCCTGGACGGGAAAACGCTGGTGTTTACGGGCGAACTTAAAACGATGTCGCGCACCGAAGCCGAACTGCTGGCCAAAGAATACGGCGGCAAAGCCAGCGGAAGCGTATCTAAAAAAACGTCTTACGTGGTAGCCGGAGCGGAACCGGGAAGCAAGCTTAAAAAAGCGCGCGAGCTGGGCGTACCCGTGCTAAGCGAAGAAGAGTTTTTACAATTAATCGGAAAAAAATAATATCCATATCGCACATCAAGCCGCCGCGTTTAATATGCGGCGGTTTTTTATTACAGTTGCAAAGAAGCGCACAGCTGCTTGCCCCATTTGCGCCAGCCGTGGGGATAGCACTTTCTTTCTCCGGTGTTTAACGATACGGCCACCACCGCTTTCCAGCTGTCTTTCATACAACCACCGGACCATCCGTTATTTTTCCCGTGCTCGCACAAAGGCATATAGGCGCATTGTGTTTTTTCATCCGGGCAAAAGCTGCCCTCTCCCCCTCTAATGGCAATATATACATTTTCCCCGCACTTAAACTGGTCGCTAATCCCTTCCAAGGGCATACACCCGCTGGGGATATCCATTCCCAGTTCATCCAAAGATTTGGCATAAACGCCATTCGCCAAATAATAAGCCGATTGTAATTGATACACGTGCGCAAGAAGCGGCAAATGTTTACTAAAGCGGGATTTGAGCACCGCAAATTCATACTGCGGCAAGGCGACAGCCGACAATATGCCGATAATTAATACGACCACCAACAGCTCTATAAGCGTAAATCCGAGGCTTTTCTGCACGG
>NZ_CAUDSG010000029.1:0-19329 GCF_958451995.1 Candidatus Avelusimicrobium alvi | reverse complement strand
CTTTTATTTAGCCTAAAATCAACTCTGCTTTACCCAATGTATCAAAAAAAAAAAACAAATCAACCCCCTTGCCGGGGGCAGGCAATCTGGCCTGGCCAGGGCTAAAGCAATAAACGGTGCTATTAGTTAGATGGGAACAACAAAGGGGGTATGCACCCGTCTGGTAAGGGCGAGCCGCCCGCAGGGTCTGGGCCTTGGGGTTCTGGCGGCGCGCAGCGTGCCTCAACCAGGGTTCAGCAAAATACGGTACTTTTGGATACTTGGGAGAGAAACATTTGGGGATATTCCCGTCTGGTATGCCGCCGCCCGCAGGGTCCGGGCCAGCCGCAGGGGCCTGCTTTCTAATTAATTTTCCGGCTTGTGCGGGAATCTGCAGCTGATACAATATAGTTAGTACGACACCCTGCTTCCGACATCCTAAGCCATAAACCGGAAGACGCCTGCCGGGGGGTAAAAAGCAAGCGTCTTCTTTTTGGTCTTTTGGGGGCGGTCATCCGTATATGGTAAAATATATATATGATTTCCCCTTTTAAAATCCTGTCCAAAGATTCCCATTCCAAAGCCCGCACCGGCGTGCTCTACACCAAGCACGGCGCGGTACACACCCCGGTATTTATGCCGGTGGCGACGCAAGCCTGCGTAAAAGCCCTGACCGACGAAGATTTAAAAAATGCGGGAGCGGAATGTCTGCTTTCCAATACGTATCACCTCTATCTGCGCCCGACGACAAAAATTCTACGGCAGATGGGCGGCCTGCATAAATTTATGAATTGGGACGGCAGTATCTTAACCGATTCCGGCGGATTTCAGGTATACAGCCTGTCCAAATTCCGCAAAATCAAAGAAGAAGGCGTAACGTTCCAGTCCCACCACGACGGCAGCAAACACCTGTTTACGCCCGAAAACGTCATCGGGTTTGAAAACGAAATCGGTTCCGACATCTGGACGATGTTGGATGTCTGCATCCACGCCAAAGACCCTTCCAAACACGACGCGCGCGAAGCCTTAAACATCACCAAACGCTGGGCCGAACGCGCCGCCAAAGCCTACGAAAAAACCGTGCCCGAACAGCACATCACCCAAAACGCGGACGGCAGTTTCTCCGTCGGCAATTCGCTGTTATTCGGCATTATTCAGGGCGCCGTCTTCCCGGACCTGCGCGAAGAAGCCGCCAAGCATATGGCTTCTTTGCCCACGCACGGCTACTGCATCGGCGGGCTGTCGCTGGGCGAAACGCTGGAGCAAATGAACGCCTCCGTTTTGGCCGTAACCGACCACTTGCCCGAAGAAAAACCCCGCTATTTTATGGGCCTGGGCACGCCGGTGGAAATTTTGAATTCCATTGAGCGCGGCGTGGATATGTTTGACTGCGTCTGGCCCACCCGCGTGGCGCGCAACGGCCTGGCTATGACCAGCGGCGGACGCGTGAACATTAAAAACACCGAATACCGCACGCAGGACATCCCGCTTGACCCGGAATGCGACTGCTACACCTGCCGCCGCTATTCCCGCGCGTATCTGTGCCATTTGTACCGCTCGGCCGAGCTCACCAGCCACCGGCTGATGTCCATCCATAACATCCGCTTTTTAATCCGCCTGATGGAACGCGCCAGAGAAGCCATTAAAAACGGTACGTTTTTGGAATTTAAAGACGAAGTGATATCCAAATACAAATAACTTTACGCACGGCGGCCCCGTAAACGGGGCCGTTTTTATTGCGGTTTATCCCTGCAAAACGGCCCCTCTTTCGGGAAGGCCGTTTTTTTGTTTTAAGGTGTTAAGGATAACTGTTAAAACATATTATTTGACACAGCAATCCACCGCATATTGTTCGACGACGTATTTCAGTCCCGTACTCTCTTCGCCGGTGCAGGTTAACTTTATCTGCTCGTAGGCTTTTGAGTTAGATGAAGCGCCACAACCTGATGGGTCGTTATACGCAGGACCTTTTATTACGCAGGAATACGAAGAGCGGTATTCCGTACCTAACATGGACTTGCAGGCGGAAGTCGCGTCCGGATAAACCACCGGATGATTATTACTCCATGTAAATGAAGACGTAGATATTCCTGAACAGGAAGGCAAGGTGTCGTTGACGTATGTCAAGCCTTCACAGCGAGTAACGGTGGACCAGGCTCCCGTCCAACTCCAGCTGGTGCCTTGTTCCGTACCCATCATATAATCGTTGCATTGTTTTTTAGCACTGGCATCTGCCGACGTACAAGTATACGGCCCATAGGAAGAAGAACAGGCATTTGTTTGGGTTTCCGCCCCTGGGTGGCTGACATAGAAACGCTGCACCAAAGTGCGCGACGTATTACAACAGGTGTTCCCCACTTCCTTCCACTCGCAGGTATTGGTACAATATTTCATTATATAGCCAAATTCGCACCCGGTGGTATCCATAACGGGTGCGCTGGGAGTACATTCTCCCTGCCCCGTACATGTCCAAGAGCCCCAGGAGCCGTCCGCACCGCACGTGCGCGTATTAGTACCGCAGTTGCCGCAGGACTCTCCCGTTTCTACGGTCCCGGCGGTACACTCGGCAGGTTCCGGTGCAGGTGCACACTCTTCCGCCGTTTTGGAACACGCACCCAGGCTGGCCGTCCATTTTCCCCACACACATTTCTGCGTGGTCTGCGTTCCGCAGTCATTACAGGGTTGGCTTCCGCTTACTTCTCCGTCCGTACATTCAGCAGGCTCCGGTTCGGGTTGTACTTCGCCCCCCGCACATTCCGCGCCGCTCCGGTAGTCCGCACGCGCTATAAGACTGCTGCATAATGGGTAATCTTTATTTAATTTGGCACACTCCTCTGCGCTTTCACAGCAAAGGCGGCCGTCCCGGTAAGAGGGCATTTCCAGAGTATAATTATATTTCCCTTTACTCTGCGCTTTGATACCGGTCGTCGTGGCCGTATAGGTAAAGTTTTTTGTGTCCGTATCCGGAATAATTTCCGACATTTTGGCCAAATCGGTCAAATAATTTTTGTCCAGCGCACAGCGTTTTTCCTGCTCCGTACGCACCGCCGACATCAGCTCTTCCGCTTCCGTCGTCTTGCGCGTTTCCACTACTTTACTGAACTTCGGCAATACTACCGCCGAAAGCACTCCTATCACGATTACCACTACCAACAGCTCCGTAAGCGTGAAGGCTTTCTTCCTCTTGTGGGATGTTTGCATATTCCCTCCTCGGCTTAATGGGGGGCGTAATAAGATAGGTTCATCACGCCCCCGTTCTCTCTCTGTCTTGGTGGTTGAGGAGGGACAGAAAGAAGATGCTTTTAATCTTCCAAATCGGGGCGTGATAAGCGTAGCTGAAGCGTGTGTGCGTCCCCCCTTTTACCAAGTCCTTTTGCCATCGTATCAAAAAAAAAAAACGAGTCAAGGCCTTCCAGGGGCAGGCAATCTGGCCTAGCCAGGGTTCAGCAAAATACGGCACTTTTAGATATTTGGGAGAGAAACATTCGGGAACGGTTTTTTATCTGCACGGCCTGCAAGTCCAGGCCGCCATGCTATGCGCCCTCATCCTAACGTATTAAAGCGCCATACGCCGCCGCCACGGCATTAAAAAACCCCGCCAAAAAAGCGGGGTTTTTTAATTCAAATCCATCCGGGCTTAATGCTGTTCTGCCGGCACAGGCTCAGCCGTCTTTTTCTTCGGCTCGTATTTGGGAAGCATCGCAAACAGAATATATGCGCTTAACATTTGGAGCGTAAACGCCGCCGAAACAAACACATATTTATAAACGGTCATCGCTTCCACCGAGGGCGTTGCGCTGAATATATAATAAAATTGCCCCAGCACGCGCAAAAGCGGCACAAACGTAAAATCCGCATTAGTCAAAAGCGCCAGCAAGCCCTGCAAGGCGGCCAATACGCACACATACCGCTCGTGCAGTAACATAAACGCCGCCTGGGACGCATACAGCACCAGGAAACCCGCGTGCAGGCGCAAGAGCACGCCGTCCGAAGAAATATCGCGCAGGACCAGAAATAAGTTGACAAACGAACCGAACAGGCAAAAGAAGAAAATAATCTTTACCCAAATATTCAGCCCCACAAAACGCTTAATCAATGTTTGCATAATTAACGGGACAGCGACAGCGCCGCCTTCCGCGCGTGCACCTCACGCGCCAAGTCTATCAGCCGTTCCAAAATCCGGCCGTAATCTTCCCCGCATGCTTCAAACAACTGCGGAAACAAGCTGGTTTCGCTCATACCGGGAAGGGTGTTTATCTCGGAAAAATAATAATTTCCGTTTTTATCCATCAAAAAGTCTACGCGCGCCAGGCCGCTTCCGCGAAGGGCGCGGAAGATGTTTTCACTATCCTGACGCATATGTGCGGCAATGTCCGCCGGGATGTCCGCCGGAACTTTGGTTTCGCAGCCGCCGGCCACAATGTACTTGGCGTTGTAATCAAAAAATTCGCCGGCCACCGTGCGCAGTTCGCCGCAGGCGGAGGATTTCAAATTGTTTTCGTCCCCGTAAATCGCGCAGAAAATTTCCCGCGCGCGGTCCACCCCTTTTTCAATCATCACGTCCGTATCAAACTCAAGCGCAAAATCAATCGCACGGTGCAGTTCTCCCACCTCTTTTACCTTGCGCACGCCGACAGAAGAGCCCAGACGTACGGGTTTTACAAACACGGGCAGGCCCTGTTCCAGCACCCAGCGTTCCAGCCCGGCTTTGTCGTACGGGCGAAACTTGGAAACCACGCGGCAGGGCAGCACGGGCGCGCCGGCTTCGCGGGCGACCAGCTTGGAAATTTCTTTATCCATCCCCATGGCCGAAGCAAGCACGCCGCAGCCTACATACGGCACGTTTAACGTTTCTAAAAAGCCCTGCATGGTGCCGTCTTCACAATTTGTGCCGTGCAGTACGGGGAATACCGCATCTGCGGCTACGCAGAATGAACCGTCCAGCGCCGCAAACGCGGCGTCCGCGCGCAGAACGGGCGTAATGGGTTTATCCCCGGACGTTTGGGGCCCGCAGGATTCCTGCAAAAACCAGCGGCCTTCTTTGCTGATAAAAACGGGATAAATTTGGTATTTGTCCTTTTTATCCGCCAGTATGCGGCAAACGGTTTGCGCGCTGTGGACGGACACTTCGTGTTCGGTGGACTTGCCGCCGTATAAAACGACAACTTTTAACAATGACATACGTTTCTTATTCCTTATGTAAAAGGCCTGACGCATGCATCAGGCCCGGATAGCAGTTTGTTATTTATCTTCCCGGAAAATGGACCATTTCATACGTCCGATAAAACTGTCGGTCTTTTCCAGGAAATCTTCGCCGTCAAAGAGAGGTTCCGGCTGGGGAATCGGGTCGGCCACTTTGATTTCGGGCAAATCGGCCTCGGTCATCACTTTGGATTTCACCGTTTCCTGCATCGTCATAGGCTTTTCGGAAAGGGGTACCCGCTCCTCTTTTTGCGAGGCGGGGGCCTGCGGGCGGACGGCTTGGGGCGCCTGCGGCGCAACCACGGGCTCTTTTTCGGCGGACGGGGCGGAAAGCGTTTCCTGCGGAGCGGCCGGTTTGTTTACCGGTTCCGCCGGTTTGGAGGCCGGCTGATGCGTCTGGGCGGAAGGCCCGGCCGGGCGGGAAGCCGCGGCTTTGCGCAGGGTTTCTTCTTTGGCGGCGCGTTCTTTTTCCTGCACCAGGCGCGCGGCTAAAAGCACCGCGCTTTGGTTGCGCAGCTGCTGGTTTTCTTTGGCCAGCGCTTTCGTTTCGCTTTCCAGTTCTTCGGCGCGTTTTTTCAGTTCGCCCGACTCCAGGGAAATGGTTGCTTTCTCATGCTCCAGGGCTTCTTTTTCGCGGTTAAGCGCTTCTACGCTTTTGGATAATACGTCTTTATCCGAATCCAGCCGGCGGGTATGCTGTTCCAGCGATTCCTTCTCGCGGCCCAAGTGTTCGGCGCGCGCGGCCAGTTCTTCTTTTTCCTGCGTCAGCGCGTGGGTCCGTTCGGCCAGTTCCGCTTTTTCGCGGTTTAAATATTCGGCGCGTTCCGCCAGTTCGGCCTTCTCGCGGCCCAGGGTTTCCGCCCGCTCCGCCAGCACCGCGCGCTCGCGGCTGAGCGTCTGCGCCTGCCCGGTCAATTCGGTTTTTTCGCGCGTCAGCGTTTCGTTGGCGCTTTGGAGCGCGGTGTTGTGGTGCGTCAGCTCTTCGTTATGATGGGAAAGTTCTTCGTTCTGCTGGCCGAGCACTTCAATTTTATGTTTCAGCTGCTCAATCACCGCGTCGTTATTATTGATTTTTTCAAGCAGTTCTTTAAAGTTCTGTTCCAGCATTTCTTTTTCCCGGCGCACGGCTTCCAGCGAGGCCTGGGCCTGCTCCAGTTCGGCGGCCAGCCCGTCGCGCTGGCCTTCCAGCGTGCGCAGGCGTTCGGAGAATACCGCCAGCTGTTTTTTGGCGGTTTTGGAGCTGTTTTCCTGCAAGGCGGCCATTTCGGCTTTGAGCGTGAGCAGTTCGCGCTCTTTGGCTTCCAGGCGGGCCAGCGCTTCTTCCTTCTCGGCGGCCGCCTTGTGGAGTTTTAAATTTTCGGCCTTTAAGGATTCAATCTCTTCCACCTGCTTCATACAGGTGTCGGAAATTTCCTGCAGCTGGTTTTCCAGGCTGGAAACTTTCTGCTGGTATTCCTGTTTGATGGAAATGATGCGGCCTTCAAAATCAAAAGATTTAAAGCGTTCTTCGGCGGCGGTCAGCTGGTCGCGCAGGGAGAGGATTTCCTTGGCCTGCTCGGCGGATTTTTTAAGCGCCTCCATTTTTTCCTGCTGCACTTTTTTAATTTCGCGGTCCAGCGCGCTGTTGACGGCTTTTAACTGCGAGGCTTTCTGGCGCAGGCTGGAAATAATGCGTTCTTTTTCTTCGCGGTCCACGCGGTTTTTTTCGTTCCGGGCGGAGTGGAAATTGGCCGTCTGGTAATGGTAGATGGCGGTATGGTCGGCGTCGCCGGCTTTAAACGCGGGCGGCACGGGGTCAAAACTGCGCTGCACGTCGGGCTCGCGGTACGCGAAAGAGCGGTCCTGCTGGGCGCGGGAAAGGTTTTCCACGCTGGCTTTTAAATTGGCGATGGTGCGGGAGAGATGTTCCAGAAAAGCGTCTTTGTCTTTTTGGCGTTCCATCGCTTCGCGCGTGCGCGCCAGCTCGGAAAGAATCATCTGGTTTTGGGTGGAGGAGGCTTCAAAACGTTCTTCCAGTTCCCGGATTTTTTGCTCCAGTTTTTCAAACGAACGTTCGTATTGGGCGGGTTTGGCGGGAACGGAGCCCTCGCGCGGGGCGTAGGCGCCCTCGGGCGGATTGGAGTCCGAAAAAGTTTGCTCTTTGAATTTCTCCAGGAATTGGGCGATGTCCCCGTGTCCGTCAAATTGATTGTTGTCTAACGCCATTGTCGCTCCCCGTCCTCAAAATGCTTACATTAAATTTAACCACAATCCCCCCGCTACTGTCAACCCCGTTTTCTGACGGAGAACGCCGCCCGCGCCGCCGCGCTTACAAACGCAGTTTTCCGCGCACCGCGCCCGCCAGGTAAAAGGACCCCGTACACAATACGCGCGGATACTTTTTAGCCGACATAAGCGCTTTTTTCCAGTCCGGTTCAAAGACAATTTGGGCCTTTTTGGGCAGGGCCGCGCGGATGCTTTCTTCTCCCGCCCCGCGCGGAGAAGGCGGAACGGTAACGATGATATTTTTAAAATGCGGGCACAGCAACGCAAGCATTTTTTTATAATCTTTGTCTTTCATAAACCCGCACAATAGGGTGGTATCCTGGGTAAAAGGCGTTTTTTGCCAAAACTCCGTCAGCAGTTCCACGGCCTGCGGGTTATGCGCGCCGTCTAAAATAAACGTGGTTTTGCCCGTGCGGGCCACTTCAAACCGGCCGGGCAGGCTAAGCGTTTCAAACGCTTTTTTCACCGCCGCATCCGGCAGGCCCAGCAGTTTGGCCGCGTGATACGCAACGCACGCGTTAATCGTCTGGCGGCGGCCCAGCGCATGCAACAGCCATTCCCGCCCGTCCTGCGTATGCAGAACCGTTTGGTTATTTACATAATCATACGCGTATTCAAAAAAGGGTTCCCCCTCGCCGACAAACGTAAGCGGCGCCCGCTTTTCTTTGGCGGTTTTTCGGATGACTTCGCGCGCGGCGGGATTGACCGTGCCGCTGATAACCGGCACGCCGGGTTTGATAATGCCGGCTTTTTCCCGCGCGATTTGCGCGAGGCTGGAGCCCAGGTATTGCATATGGTCCAGCCCGATGGAAGTGATAAGGCTCAGCACGGGCGTGCAGATGTTGGTAGGGTCTTTGCGGCCGCCGAGGCCGGTTTCCAGCACGGCGTATTCCACGCCGCGACGCGCGAAATGCACCAGGGCGGCGGCGGTTAAAATTTCAAAAAAATTGAGTTCTTCTTCCTCTTCCTGAAACACCGCCAGCGCGGCGTTTGAAAAAGCCTGTTTGGAAACGGGCGCGCCGTTAATTTGAATGCGCTCCACGGCAGACACCAAATGCGGCGACACGAAAAGCCCGGTTTTGTACCCCGCACACGCCAGCGCGCGCGCCGTCATGGTGCAGACGGAGCCTTTGCCGTTGGTGCCCGCCACGTGAATGATTTTAAAGCGGTTTTGGGGATTGCCCAGCCTTTCCAGCAGAGCGCGGAAGCCTTCCGGGCCCGCGCCGCAGCCGACGCCGGACCGTTTGAGGATGTAATTAAAAACGATGTCAAAACTCATTATTTATCAGGGTTATACCGGCGGATATCCGCCCCCAGAGCGGTTAGTTTTTGCTCTAAATTTTCGTAGCCGCGGTCTATGTGATAGACGCGCTCCACTTCCGTTTCGCCCGCCGCGCACAGCCCGGCGATGACCAGCGCCATCCCTCCGCGCAGGTCGGACGCCTGCACGTGCGCCGCGCACAGCGTTTTTACGCCCGTAATGCGCGCCACGCTTTTTTCCGTTACGATCTCCGCGCCCATACGCACCAATTCCGGCGCGTGCATAAAGCGGTTTTCAAAAATATCTTCATCCACTTCCGCCGTACCGCTGCATAGCGTCATCAGCGTCATCCACGGGGCCTGCAAATCCGTCGCAAATCCGGGGTACGGCGCGGTGCGCACGCGCACGGGCTTAATCTCCCCGTCATAGGCGTGTACATGTACGGAGTCCGGCGTAACGTCCAGCGTAAATCCGGCTTCCTGCAGCGCTTCAATTAAAATGGAATTGTGTTCCGGCACGCATCCGTCCACGGTTACGTCCCCGCGCGTAGCGGCCGCCGCCAGCATATACGAACCGCTTTCAATGCGGTCCGCTACCACGGCGTGTTCCGCGCCGTGCAAAGCGGTTTTTCCGCGCACAATCAGCTGGCCTTTGTCGCCCACGCGGATGTCCGCCCCCATTTTATTTAAGAAAGCGATTACATCGTCCACTTCCGGCTCTTTGGCGACGTTTTCCAACACCGTCTCGCCCGGAATCAGGCACGCGCACATCAACAGGTTCTGCGTCGCGCCCACGCTGGGAAAACGCAGCACGATTTTCGCCGGCACCAGCTCCTTGGCGCGCAGAATCACGTTGCCCGCTTTCATTTCGCATTCCGCGCCCAGCTTTTCAAATCCTTTTAAGTGAATATCCACCGGGCGCACGCCGATGGCGCACCCGCCGGGCAGCGGAATTTCGGCCACTTTAAAACGCGCCAGCAGCGGCCCGGCCACCCAAAAACTCGCGCGCATTTGCTTGACGAGCTCGTACGGCAGATTATTTTTCAGCACTCCGTCCGCCGTAACGGTAACGGTGTTATCCTTGTATTCAATTTTTTTGCCCAAATACTCCAAAATTTTAAGCGTGGTGCGTACGTCGCGCAAATTGGGCACGCGGTGCAAGACGCACGGTTCGTCCGTCAACAGCGTAGCCACCAGAATGGGAAGCGCGGCGTTTTTACTGCCGCTTGTATGCACGGAACCGTTTAATTTTTTTCCGCCGCGGATAATAAATCTGTCCATAAATTCTCCTGAGATAAAAAGGTTAAATTTTGCGGGCGAGTACAAACCGCTCTATGTTAAATATATCTTTTTTTACTTCAGCCTTCCACCCGATTTCTTCCAGTCCCCGCGCAAGCGGCCAGGCCTGGCCTTTGCACAGCTCCAGCGCCAACAGACCGCCGGGTTTTAAATACCCCGCCGCCGCTTGGCAGAGCGGGCGGGTGATATTATAGCCGTCTTCCCCGCCGTCTAACGCCAGGCGCGGTTCGTGCTTTACTTCGCGCGTCAGACCCTCTAAGTCCGCCGTCGGGATATAGGGCGGATTGGAAATAATTAAATCAAACGTCCCCATCACGTTTTCCCACAAATCGCTTTGCAGAAACTGGATGCGCTCGGTCAGCCGGTGAATGCGGGCGTTTTCCTGCGCCACGCGCAAAGCGGCTTCGGACACGTCCGCCGCCAGCACGCGCGCCTGCGGAAATTTATTCGCCAGCGCCAGCGCAATACATCCGCTTCCGGTGCACATATCCAAAAATTCGTACCGCCCCCGGCGGTCAAACGCCGCCGCGGCCAGCTCCGCCAGTTCCTCCGTTTCCGGGCGCGGCGTGAGCACGTCCGGCGTAACCCGGATATCCAGCCCGCAGAAAGGCTGAAAACCCACAATGTGCGAAAGCGGCTCCCCCGCTTCCTTGCGGGTAAGCATACGGTTAAAAACGGCTTCGTCTTCGGGTGAAATTTCACGCGAGGCATTCGCCAGCACCCACGTACGGCTGACGTTTAACGCGCAAGCCAGCAGCCACTCTGCGTTGGCCTGCGGCTCGTCCGAGCCGGCGGATTGCAGACGGGTTACGGCGGATTGCAAAAGTTGGGCGGCGCAAGGCATATTTTCTCCTTATAAAAAACGCCGGGCAACCCCCTTCGGCCGCCCGGCGCAAGCAAAACAAGCGGCAATCAGATTTGCAGATTTTTGAGTTTCTGCTCCACGCGAAACGCGCGCAAATCTTCCAAAATAGGCTCAATGTTGCCTTCCATAATTTCCATCAGGTTATGGTAAGATTTGTCCGTGCGGTGGTCGGTTACGCGGCTTTGCGGAAAGTTATACGTGCGGATTTTTTCCGAGCGGTCCCCCGTGCCCACCTGCGCTTTGCGTTCGTCGTAAATTTCTTTATTGCGTTTTTCTTCTTCAATCTGGTAAAGCTTGGCGCGCAGCATGGCCATGGCTTTTTCGCGGTTTTTGCCCTGGTGGCGCTCTTCGCGGCAGGACACGACAATGCCCGTAGGCTTGTGAATAATGCGCACGGCGGTTTCCACCTTGTTTACGTTCTGGCCGCCCGCGCCGCCGGAACGGCAGGTTTCCATTTCCAAATCTTCGGGGCGGATTTCAATGTCAATTTCTTCGGCTTCCGGCATAATCGCCACCGTAACCGTGGACGTATGCACGCGGCCCGCGGTTTCGGTGTCCGGCACGCGCTGCACGCGGTGCGTGCCCGCTTCGTTGCGAAGCCAGGAATATGCGCCCTCGCCCTTGATAAACATACTGACGTATTTGCAGCCTTTTAAACCGGTGGGCGTAAATTCCAAAATTTCGGTGGCCCAGCCTTTGGTCTGCGCAAAATGCTGGTATACGCGCAGGAGTTCCGCCGCAAACAGCGCGGATTCGTCCCCGCCCGCGCCGGGGCGGATTTCCAGGTAAATGTTTTTGGAGTCGTTCGGGTCCGGCGGAATGACGAGAATGCGCAGTTCCTTTTGCAGGTCCGGCAGTTTGGCCTCCAGCTCCGCCAGCTCTTCGGCCGCCATTTTGACGAGTTCTTTGTCTTCGCCGGCTTCAATCATGGCGCGGTCGTCCGCGATGGCCTTTTCGGCGGAAGCGATTTCCTGCTCCTTCTCAATAATGGGCTTTAAAAACGCGTGGCGTTTGGCTTTTACGGCCAAATCCTGCCCGCTGAGATTGCCGGAAGCGAGTTCTTCTTCCAGCTGTTTAAATTCGGTTACGTATTTGGAGGTATCCATAAAAAATCCTTACTGACGGGGAATATCCGGCCTTCGGCCCTACAAAGAAAAAGAGCAGACCCCCTTTCGGACAGTCTGCTCTTTTAAAGAATCGTTGCTATTTGGCTTCCGCGCCGGTTTCGGCCTTGGGGGCAGCTTTTTTGGCCGGTTTTTTAACAGCGGCGGCTTTTTTGGCCACGGCCGGCTTTTTGACGAGCTTGGCCTTGGCTTTTACTTCGGTTTTCGGTTTGCGGACCAAGGTTTTACCTTCGGTTTTCGCAAAGCGTTTGTTGAATTTTTCCACCATACCTTCGGTGTCCAACAGTTTCTGTTTGCCGGTAAAGAAAGGGTGGCAGGCGGAGCAGATGTCAAGCTTTAAAGTTTTGGCCGTGGAGCGGGTCATAAATTTGTTACCGCAGGCGCAGACGGCTTCTACGAATTCGTAAGTCGGGTGTATTTTCTCTTTCATTTTAGTCTTCCTTTAAAAATCTTATAGTTTATTTTACCATATATCGCGGGGTTTGGGAAAGCAAATTCTTTTCCCCGCCCAAGCTAGAAGGCGTTTACTTCCATCTGCTTGAAAAAGTCTTTATTGGACTTGGTGGAGGACAGTTTCTCCAGCAACAGCGTCATCGCGTCCACCGAGCTTAACGGCGCAAGCACTTTGCGCATAATCCAGACTTTGTTCAGTTCGTCTTCCGAGAGCAGCAGGTTTTCCTTGCGCGTGGAGCTGCGGTTGATGTCCACCGCCGGGAAAATGCGCCGTTCGGAAAGTTTGCGGTCCAGGCACAGTTCGCTGTTGCCCGTACCTTTGAACTCTTCAAAAATCACTTCGTCCATGCGGCTGCCGGTGTCAATCATGGCGGTGGCGATAATGGTTAACGAACCGCCTTCTTCAATATTGCGCGCCGCGCCCAAAAAGCGTTTGGGTTTTTGCAAAGACGTCGCTTCCAAACCGCCCGTCAATACGCGTCCGGACGACGGGGCCACCGTATTGTACGCGCGGGCCAGGCGGGTGATGGAATCCAGCAAAATCACCACGTCTTTGCCCTGTTCGGCCATGCGTTTGGCTTTTTCCAGCACCATTTCGGCCACCTGAACGTGGCGGTCCGCCGGTTCGTCAAACGTAGAAGCCACCACTTCGCCTTTTACGCTGCGGCTCATATCCGTTACTTCTTCGGGGCGTTCGTCAATCAACAGCACCATGAGCACCGCGTCTTTGTGGTTTTCGGCGATGGAATGGGCGATGGCCTGCAAAATCATCGTTTTACCGCTTTTGGGCGGCGCGACGATCAGCGCGCGCTGGCCTTTGCCGATGGGCGCCATCAAATCAATCACGCGCTGGGTAAGCGAGGATTTGTCAATTTCCAGCGTAAAACGTTCGTTGGGGTGAAGCGGGGTGAGGTTTTCAAAAAGCGGGCGGTTGTATACTTTGTCGGAATCCAAACCGTTTACTTTTTGCACTTGGAGCATCGCGAAAAAACGTTCGTTGTCTTTGGGCGGGCGGATTAAGCCTTCAATCGTATCCCCTTTGCGAAGCCCAAAGCGTTTAATCTGAGAAGGAGAAACGTAAATGTCTTCGGCCCCGGCCAGGTAATTGTTCTCTTCCGAGCGCAAAAAGCCAAAGCCGTCGGGCAGGATTTCCAGCACGCCCCCGCCGTAGACGGAGCCGTTTTGCTTGGCCTGCACGGCGATAATGCGTCCGATGAGTTCCTGCTTGCGCAGGCTGGAAATGTCTTCTAAATTGTAATTGATGGCCAGCTTGGTCAGTTCCGGCATGCTCAGCTTGTTGAGCGCGCGGGCGTCCATCGGCTTGGCGCCGTTGGGACGCGCCGGGACGGGCTGCAAAGCGGCGGACGCCGGCTTCTGCCCGGGGCGGACCATGCGGGCGGGTTTTTGGGTTTTTGCTTCTTCGGCGGCGGGTGCCGCGGCGGCCGTTTTGGCCGGCTTGGCTTCTTTGGCAGGTTTAGCGGTTTTTTCCTGCGAGGTGATTTCTTCCATTGTAACTCCTTACTTGGCTCCGTAAATATATTCAAACGCCCGGCAAAGGCGCTTTACTTTTAACCCCAAATCGGTTTTGTCTCCCCGGTTGGCGAGGATAATGTCGGCCCGGAGGGCTTTTTCTTTTTCCGGCAGCTGTGTTTCCAAACGCCGTTTGTATTCGGCGCAGGTAATACCCCTGGCCCGGAGGCGTTTTGCAAGCGTGCGCCGGTTCCCCAGCACCACGACGTTCAAATCTGTCAATTTATCCCACCCGGCTTCAAACAGCAAAGGCACTTCCACCACCACTACGGTGTTTGCACAGCTTTTCACCCGTTTGGCCGCAAGGGCCAACACTTTGGGGTGCAGGCAGGCTTCCAGCCTGCGGCGGCCTTCTTCGTCAGCAAACACACGCCGGGCCACTTCGGCCGGTTCGGCGGAACCGAACCACGCCAGCAGTTTTTTGCGCACGGCCGGGGTTTGGTACAGTTCCCGCACCAGTTCATCGGCGGATACCGTTCCGGCTCCGTACCTGGTAAAATACGACAGCGCCGTACTCTTGCCGCTTAAAATACTTCCGGTAAGACCCACCACAAGCTTATCTTTAGCGCGTAGAATCATAAAGGCAGTTTTTCCAGCTCATACCAGTTCTTGCCGGCTTTGGCGCTGGCCAAAAGCGGCACCCGCAGGCGCACGGCGTTCTGCATCAGTTCTTTAATGCGGGCGGCCGTTTCGCCCAAACGGTCCTGCGGAAGCTCAAAAATCAATTCGTCGTGCACCTGCATCGTCATTTGTACGGCGGTGCCGCGGTAGGCCTCAAATACGTCAATCATCGCTTTTTTGATGATATCGGCCGAACCGCCCTGCACGATGGTGTTGATGGCCGCACGCTGGGCAAAAGAAGACATGGAACCTACACCCATATTAAATTCCGGCAGATAACGCACATGCCCCAGCATCGTTTTTACATATCCGTTTTGGCGGGCGGCGGCAATATTTTTATCAATCCACTCGCGCACGACGCGGTAATTTTTGAAATAATTGTCGATATATTCTTTTGCTTCACGCATGGAAATGCCAAGCGATTGGGAGAGCCCCATCGGGCCCTGCCCATAAATGATACCAAAATTAATTGCTTTTGCACTAGAGCGCATTTGCTCGCTTACCATCAGCGGCATCACGCCGAAAATCTGCGCGGCGGTCTGCGTGTGGATGTCCCCCCCGTCTAAAAACGACTGGACGAGCACCGGGTCCTGGCTTTCGTGCGCAAGCACGCGCAAATCAATCTGCGAATAGTCCACGCTTAAAAGCACATTACCCGGCGCCGCGCAGAAAGCTTTGCGCAGCAGGCGGCCTTTTTCGGTGCGGACGGGAATGTTCTGCAGGTTCGGGCTGGAGCTGGAGAGACGGCCCGTAACGGTGCCGGTCTGGTCCAGGTACGAGTGGACTTTGTCGTCCTCGTCGGCCATTAAAAGCAGATTGTCCACATAGGCGGATTTTAATTTATTGTTGGAGCGATATTCCAAAATGGCGCGCGCGACGGGATGCGTCTGTGCGATTTGCTCCAGCACTTCTTCGTCCGTGGAATAACCGGTTTTGGTTTTTTTGACGGGCGGAATTTTCATTTCTTCAAACAAAAGGGTGCCGAGCTGTTTGGTGGAGTTGATGTTGACGGCGTAGCCCGCGCGGGCGTCAATATCTTTTTGCAAACGGGCGATTTCCTGCTCCAAGAGCGCCTTGAAACTTTCCAGCCAGCCCGGGTCCACCCGAAAGCCCGCAAATTCCATATCCGACAGCACCATCATCAGCGGCAGCTCCAGCGTGCGGTACAAATCGTACTGGCCGCTCTCTTTGAGTTTTTGCGTCAGCAGGTCTTTCATTTTCCAGATAAAACGGTTGTACTCCGCCATCAGCGCGCGGGAATCCTCTTCGCTGACGGTGGCCGAAAAATACTCCGAGCACGCGCCCGAAAAACTCAAATCACCCGACGGGTCCAGCAGGTAGCGCGCCAGGCGGCCGTCAAAACACGTAATAAACTGCCCGCGCACGTTAATGTCCAGCTCGCGAAGCGTCAGTTTTAAATCGTAGCCGATTTTTTCCACCGCGTCGTTTTCCACCAGCTTTTTAAGCGCGTCCAGCTCCCATGGCTGAAGCTCCGCCACGGGCACCACGGCGGCTTCGGTTTCATTTAAGCCCAGCACCGCCAGCTCGTCCTGTGCGTGTATGAAAATTTTTCCGCCGGCTTCCGCGCGTTTTAACACGTCCGCCACCGGCAGTTCCGTTTGGACCGAAGACAAAATCACCGGCACGGAAGGACGCGGAGCCTGCAGAAAATCCAACAGGTTTTTAAATTCGTACCGTTCAAACAGCGCGCCGAGTTTTTCTTTATCCGGCGTGCGCACGCGGTAATCGTTTAAGTGAAAAGGGATATTCAAATCCGGGTCCAGCACCACGAGCTGCTTGGAGAGCAGCGCTTCGCCTTCGTGGGTCAGAATTTTTTTGGCCAGTGCGGGTTTTAAATCGGGGTTGTCGTTCTGCGCGGCGCGGATGATGTCTTCCAAATGGCCGAATTTGTTGATTAAATCCACCGCGCTTTTGGGGCCTACGCCCATAATGCCGGGGATATTGTCCGACGCGTCGCCCACAATGGAAAAATAATCCGGCAGGAACGGCACATCCACGCCGAACTTTTCCTTGGCGGCTTCCGGCCCTTTAAAGCCGTCCTTGCCGCCGGCGGGCCAAATATGAATAAAATCGTTTAGAAACTGGTACACGTCTTTATCCGACGTAACCAGCACGCTGGGCACCTGCTCCTTGGCCGCGCCGATGGCTAAAAAAGCCATTAAATCGTCGGCTTCAATGCCGCTTTGCGCCACCACCGCAAGCCCCAGTTCGTGCACCAGCTCGCGCGCCAAATTTAACTGGCTGACCAGCGCGTCATCCGGTTTTTTGCGGTTGGCTTTATACGTGGGCAGCAGCGCCTTGCGCCGCGCGCAGCCGCCGGGAGAATCAAAACACACCGCCACGTAAGCGGGGTTTTGCTCGCGCAGCATTTTAATCAGCCATCTTAAAAAACCGTACAGCGCCCCCACTTCCTGGCCGGACGAAGTCGTCAGTTTCGGCAGCGCGTGATAGTTGCGGTGCAGGAAGCCGTGGGCGTCAATTAAAAACAGCTGGGGTGAAAAATTTTTCATACGGGCAGCGGGCGGGACGGATAATCTCTCCCGCTCCCGGAAAGGGAGCGGGAGGAAACGGCTATCTTAAAGCGTTAATTTTATTTTCAATGGCCTGCTGGGTCGCGGCTCTGGAATCGGCCGAATACCCTCTGAGGGACAGCATAACGGAATCGTTATACACCACGACAAACGTCGGCAGTGCGGAAACCGCCCAGGCGTCTTTTAAAAACACGCCGCCGGGGCCGGCTACGTCTTTCTCCACGTCCAGCGTGAAAAAGTGCACGTTGCCGTACTTGGCGTACTTGTTCATCAGCTCGGGGAACATCTGCTGTTTGGCCTCGCGGCACGGGCGGCAATACGCCGCCGAAAACATAACAACAAACACCTGGTCCTTTTTCATGGACGCATAGGACTGGCTGGTTAAAACCGGGAGGGAGGAAGAATCCCCGCCCGAAACGGTTTTACCGCCGGCAGCGGTGCACACGCCGCCGGCGCAATCTTGCGCCGCCAGCGAAAACACACCGCCCGCCAGCAGGGCAAGTGCAAAACTCCATATAAATATTTTTTTCATAAACACACCTTACAGCAAGGCGTTAAGTTTTTCCTGCAAAGCCGCCTTGGATTGCAATCCCACCGTCTGTCCGGCGACTTCGCCGTCCTTAAAGAAAATAATAGTGGGAATGGAGGTGATGCGGTATTTGGAGCTGGTATCGGCGCCGTCGTCGGTGTTTAATTTGCACACTTTCACTTTGCCGGCGTATTCTTTGGCCAGTTCTTCCACCACGGGGCCCAACATACGGCACGGGCCGCACCAGGTCGCCCAAAAATCCACCATCACCGGGCCTTTATGTTTCAACACTTCTTCTTCAAAATTAGCATCCGTCAAAATCACTTCGCTCATACGTCTCCCCCTTCAGTTTATTACTGTATGGAATTATACTTTAAGTATACTATAATCAAAGGCTACCAGACAAAACCCCGCTTGTCAAGGCGGAAATCGGATTAGTAAGAAGGAGGGACTCCATAAAAGTCCCTCCTTTTTACTGTCAAACCGGCGGTTTAAAAAAACGGCCGCGTACCGCCGCCGAAAAACCCGCTAAAGCCAGACAAGTAAAACGCCGCCGCCCGATATATCCAAAAAATCCTCCCCCGCAACAATCCGGGGGAGGAATGACACGAACAGAATTTTATTAAATACAGCTCACGTTTCCGTACGTCACGTCACCGCCGCCGCAGTCCATTACTGAAACGTTGCACCAGGTATATTCAGAATCCGCATCAAAGTTGACAGCGCGCATCATATAAGAAGTGCAACCGCCGCCGCCGCCACCGCCGCCGCCGCCACCGCCGCTGGAGCCGCTGGAAGCGCAAGGACGCTTTTCCCATTTGCAGTTTTTACATGTCTGGCCGCTGTTGCAAGTCTGGTTAGAGGTAGAACTGCCGCTGCCCAATCCATCGTTAATCCCGGAATCAACTACCAAATCCTGACTAGGTTTCCTCGTCTGAAGACATTGGGTCGGCCCCGTGCAGGTATATCCGCCCCAGTCGCGGGCATCACCCGTCCAGCATTCAGCGCCTTCTTTTAACGTTTTTACACCGGTGAAGGTGGCCTCCCATTTTCCATTTTTACATTCTTGCGTAATTTTTCTCGTGCCACAATCGTATTGTTCCTCAATTTGACGCGTGACCCCCTCACTGCAAAGGGAAAGACACTGTGCAACCGTTTTACTGCATTCCCCCGCCTCGGTAATCCAGGTTCCGTCCACGCATTTTTCCGTGGTCTGCGTCCCGCATATATTACACGTTTGGCTGCCCCGGGTTGCGCCGTTGAAGCAGGTCGGCACTATCGCACACTCCGCTTCCGTCTTGCTGCATGTATTCCAATTTCCCGTTTTCCATTGGCCGGTTGCCGTATCACACGTTACACTACGAGTCTGTGTGCCGCAGTTGTTACACGCCTGGCTCTCTTCCGGTTTCGTGCCCGTACATTCGCAAGCGTCGCTGATACTGCACGCGCTCCACCCGCTCCACGTCCCCGTGGACGTATCGCACGTACGCGTTTGTGTTCCGCCATTGTTGCACCCGCACGACTGCGTGGAAGAACCCGTACATTGTTTCTCTTCCGGTTCCCCAGCACATTCCGCACCGCTCTGATAGTCCGCTCGCGCCATTAAGGCAGAACATAACGGGTAATCTTTATTCAGCTTCGCACATTCCG
>NZ_CAUDSG010000028.1:0-20418 GCF_958451995.1 Candidatus Avelusimicrobium alvi | reverse complement strand
CATTTTTGAGATAAGTTTTTGTTTTCTTTGCTTATCTCACGCTTCAGTTTCAAGGAGTTTGTGGCGGCTTTTCTATTTTCTTGGCGTTGAAAAGCCACTCTATCCCGAAAAATCTTCACGCCAGGCCGTGCCATTTACCTTCCGCATTTTTGAGATAAGTTTTTGTTTTCTTTGCGTTGAAGCGTATTTTGAAATACGTGAATAAGCAAAAAAACAAAAAATTATCCAAAAATGGCAGAAAATCAGTCCCGCATAATCTTCATTTGTATAGGCCCTTTGCTGCTGCCGTCTACAAACTGTTTGACGTACGGGTTGTCCGTATGGCGGAACTGGTCGGGCGTGCCGTACATTAAAATTTTCCCTTCGTACAGAAAAGCGATGTAATCGGCGATTTTAAAAGCGGAGCGCATATCGTGCGTGATCACCACCGAAGTAACGCCGAGCTTGGCTTTTAAATCCATAATCAGGTCGCTGATGATGTCGGACATGATAGGGTCAAGGCCGGTGGTGGGTTCGTCGTACAGAATCACCTGCGGCTCCACGGCCAGCACGCGCGCCAGGGCCACGCGTTTTTTCATCCCGCCGGACAGCTCGCTCGGGTTGAGTTTCGCCACATCCTCTTTAAGCCCCACAAGCGCCAGTTTCTCTTTGATGATTCTCGGGTACTCTTTTTCGGGCGTATCCGTCAGGTATTTTAAACCGAAAGCCACATTGTCGCCCACGCTCATGGAGTCAAACAGCGCCCCCTCCTGGAACAAATACCCAAAACGGCGGCGGATGGCCGCGAGCTTTATTTCGCTGTGGATTTTGGTAATGTCTTTTCCTTCCACCAAAATCCGGCCGCCCGTTACCTCTTCCAAGCCGATTAAACACTTAATCAGCGTGCTTTTGCCCGACCCGGAGCCGCCCAAAATACAGGTGGTTTTGCCTTCCTCAATTTTGAGGTTGACGTCTTTTAACACCTGCTTGGGGCCGAAGCTCTTTTTAAGGTCTATGATATCAATCATATTAAATCCCGAACGCCGTTAAAATGGCCGTTAAGAAATAGTCCAGCACTAAAATCAGCACAATCGTGGTTACCACGGCCCCGGTGGTGGATTTACCCACCCCCTCCGCGCCGCCGCGGGTGCTGACGCCTTTATAGCAGCAAACGGTGGCCACCATAAACGCGAACACAAAGGACTTGATAAACCCGTGCATAAAATCTTTCACGCCCATAAAGGACGTAATATCCGTCATATAAATCTCGCCGGGCACGTTCAGCGCGTACACCGCCACCAGATAACCGCCCAGCACGCCGAATAAATTGGAAAAAAGCGTTAAAATGGGCATCGTGAGGATAAAACCGAACATACGGGGAATGACCAAATAGCGGATGGGGTTGGTGCCAAGCGTATACAGCGCGTCAATCTGCTCGGTAACCGCCATGGTGCCGATCTGCGCCGTGACGGCCGCGCCCGCGCGGCCGGAAACCACCACGCCGGTAAGCACGGGGCCCAGCTCGCGGATTAAGGAAAAAGCCACAATCGTGCCCACAAAAATGGGCTCGCCGAAAATATTGCCGATTGTATTGCCCGCCTGCAGCGCAAGCACCATGCCGGTAAACAGGCTGGTTAAAGCGGTTACGCCGAAGGATTCCACGCCGATGACGACGCTCTGGTCCACGGCTTGGCGGAACTCAAAACGGGAATGCGTCAGCCAAAATAAGCCGGAACGAACCATTTTGGCCGCCCCGCCCACCTGGCTGAACATATGCGCCATATATTTTCCCACTGCGGTAAACATTATTCTTTATATATCCTCGGCACGCGCGGCATTAAAAGCGTGCACAGTTCATAATCAATGGTGCCGGCTTTGCGCGCCAGCTCGGCCAGGGTGATTTCTTCGTCTCCCTGCCGCCCGACGGCGATTACTTCGTCCCCCACGGCCACGGGCCCGGCGTCCGTAATATCCGCCATCAGCATATCCATCGTTACGTTGCCCAGCACCCGGCAGCGTCTGCCCCGGATGAGCACGTCGGCCTTGTTGGACAGAGCACGCAAATATCCGTCCCCGTATCCCAGCGGCAATGTCGCCACCTTCATCGCGCGCGGCGCGATGAAACTGCGGTTGTAGCTCACACTGCTTCCAGCGGGTACGTCTTTAACGTACACCACGCGGGTTTTTAAAGACAAAATCGGTTCAAACCCTTTTTCCAGCCCAAACGCGCTGTGCCCCGTGCGGACCATATCGTAATGCACATCCGGCCGGGCGGCAATCGCCGCGGAAGCCGCCACATGGCAGTGGTTGATATGGATGCCATGCAGACGGACGTTGGTCAGCGTGTCGCGGTAGTAGCCGATTTGCTCTTCGGTATAGGCCGGGTCCGTCTCCACGCTGGAAAGATGCGTATACAAGCCGTCCAAAATCACGGACGGCTGATGCGCCAAAAAATCAATTACGTTAAACACGCCGCCGCGGCGGGTGCCGATGCGGCCCATCCCCGTGTCCTGCTTGACGTGACAGAGGGCTTTTTTGCCCAGCTTGCCGGCAATTTCGCTTACGGCTTTGGCCGCGTCCAGGCTGGCTATCGTAATGGCCAGGCCGTTTTCAATGGCGTATTCAAACGCCTCAAACGGATACACGCTGCCCAGCACCAGCACCGGGGTTTTAATGCCGCTGCGGCGCAGTTCCAGCCCTTCTTCCACCGAGGCGGCGCCGAAAAAATCGCTGAGTTTGTTTTCTTCCAAAAACCGGCCCAGCCGCACCGCGCCGTGCCCGTACGCATTGGCTTTTAAAACCGTCAGCACTTTTACGCCGGAGCCCGCCTGCCCGCGCACTTTACGCATATTGCGGGCGAGTTTTTTCAAATCCACCTCGGCCACCGTGGGACGCAAAATAGGCATTTGCATAGGGTTACTCCGGCAGCGCCATAACGGTGTTGCCGCTCATATCCTGCGCGGCTTCCATATGCTCCGGCGCGGGATTGGTGAACAGGGCGTATTCGCCGAAGAAGGCCAAATCAATGTCTCCCACCGGGCCGTTGCGCTGTTTGGCGATAATCAGCGTGGCTTTGTTTTTAAGCGATTCATCGTCGCGCTTGTAATACGCTTCGCGGTGGATTAAGGCCACCACGTCGGCGTCCTGCTCAATGGATCCCGATTCGCGCAAGTCGGACAGCTGGGGCTTGTTGTCCGTGCGGGATTTATCTTCGTTCTTGCGGCTTAACTGCGAAAGCGCCAGCACCGGCACGTTTAACGTACGCGCCAAATCCTTTAACATACGGGAAATTTCGGACACTTCCTGCTGGCGGCTTTCCGTGCGGCGTTCGCCGCCGCGGATGAGCTGTAAATAGTCAATCACAATCAGCCCCAGCTCCTTGCCCTGCTTTTTGAGTTCCGAAGCCAGGCGGCGCGAACGCATGCGCAGCTCCGTAATGGAAATGCCGGACGTATCGTCAATATACATGGGGGCGGAGGCCAGGCGGCCCAGCTCGCGCGTCAAGTCGGACCATTTGCTCTGTTCGTAATACCCGGTGCGCAGTTTATAAATTTCCACCATAGCGGCCGCGCCCAGCATACGTTCAAAAATGATGTGCCGTCCCATTTCCAGCGAAAAGAACGCCACGGGCACCTTGCATTCCACGCACGCGTGGTGTGCAATGTTCAGCGCCAGCGCGGTTTTACCCTGGCTGGGGCGCGCGCCCAAAATAATCAGGTCGGACTTTCTAAGCCCGCCGGTTTTGCGGTCAAACTCGTCCAGCCCCGTCGGCACGCCCTGGATGGCGCTTTTGTTGCGCACGGCTTTTTCCAGGATTTCAATCACTTCCGGCGCGAGGTCTTTAGACGACACGAAACCCGAAAGCTTCTGTTTTTGGCTGAGTTTATAAATTTGGTCGGCGGCGGAGTCAATCAGCACCTGCGGGTCGTCGTCTTCCTCTTTATAACAGCGCTGCACCAGGCCGGTGGCGGTGCGGATAAGATCGCGCACGACGAATTTTTTGTACACGATTTCCGCATAGTGCTTGACGTGCGCGGCAGTGGACACTTTGTCCACCAGCTGCGTCAAATACAATTCGCCGCCCAGCTGCGTAAGCAGGTTGTGGGTTTTGAGTTCTTCGGTCAGCGTAACGATGTCAATCGGCTGGCTGCGGTCCGTCAGCGCCTTCATCGCCGCAAAAATCTTTTGATGGGCTTCTTTATAGAAATGTTCGGGCTTTAAAATTTCAAGCGCTTCGGTAACGGCGTCGGCCTCCAGCAGCATGGAGCCCAATACGGCCATTTCCGCGTCAATCGCCTGCGGGGGGATACGTTCTTCCAACAGATTGCTTGCCATAAATCCTCTGAATATATAGAAATCGCAGTCCGCCTTTTTACCGAACGGTAAAAAGGGGCTTTTATTTATTGTAGCAATTTAACAGAAAAAAGGGGACAGCTGCACCGGATATTTTTATCCGCCGGCGCGTCAAAATTTAGTAAAGTGTATTATTCTTTGTTTTTACTTGAAACTACGCCGCTAAGGAGGCATTCATGGAACAAACCGTTGTAAAAACCAAACAGCCCACCGGGCTCTGGCTGCTGTTTATGACCGAACTCTGGGAACGCTTCAGCTACTACGCGATGCGCAGCATCCTCATCCTGTATATGGTGTACCTGCTGAAAATGGATAAAGGCGGCGCGTCCAACGTCTACGGGACGTTCACCAGCCTGGTATACCTTTCCACGCTTTTGGGCGGTTTCCTGGCCGACCGTTACCTGGGCCAAAAATGGGCCACCATCTGGGGCGGCCTGCTGATTGCCGCCGGTATGTTCGTGATGAGCGTGCCCACCGTCGCTTTCCTTTATATCGCCATGGGGCTGATTATCCTGGGAAACGGATTCTTTAAACCCAACGTGGTCGCTATCGTCGGCCAGCTTTACGATAAAAACGACGCCCGCCGCGACGGCGGTTTCACCATTTTTTATATGAGCGTTAACATCGGCGCGTTCTTCGGGCCCCTGCTTGTAGGGCATTTTGCCGCGTCGGGCAATTACAAAGCCGCGTTCTGGATTGCCGGCATCGGTATGATAATCGGCCTGCTGACCTTTATCCTGGGCTATAAAAAATTTCTGCCCGGCAAAGGCGCCGCACCCAAAGAAAAGCCCGTCTTTTATAAAGACGCCGCCCTGTGGGCCATCGTGCTGGCCATCCCAATGATTGTATTGTATATGAAAGGCCACCATACCGCTTCTTACATTTCGTTTGCGGTTTTGGGCTTAGCCTATTACCTGTACAATAAAAAAGCCAAACGCGTGAAAACCGAAAATACCGCGCCGCTGACGAAACAGGAAAAACAGCAAATCGCCGTCATCGGGATTTTGGCGTTTTTCAGCATCTTTTTCTGGGCCGCGTTTGAACAGGCCGGGGCCGCTTTAAACCTGTTTGCGTATGAATATACCGACCGCGTGATTTCCATTTTCGGCCATTCGTGGGAAATCCCGGCCAACTGGTTCCAGAGCTTGAACCCGCTGTACGTGGTTATTTTTGCGCCGCTGTTTTCCAAGCTGTGGATTGACCTCGCCAAAAAAGGCAGAGAACCATCCACCCCGGCTAAGTTTGTAGTGTCGCTGTGGCTGATGTCTTTGGGCTTTGCGGTAATGCTGTTGGGCGCGTTTATGCTCATCGGCAACGCCAAAATCAGCTTGTTCTATCTGGCGTTTACGTACTTATTCCACACGTTTGCGGAACTGTGCATTTCCCCGGTGGGTAAATCTATGGTTACCAAGCTGGCTCCGGCGCGTTTCGTATCCCTGCTGATTGGCGTATGGTATCTGTCCAACGCCGTAGCCAACAAACTGGCGGGCGTATACTCCGGCTACTTCCAAAAAATCAGCAACGAGCAGTTCTTCCTGTGGCTGGTTATCGTACCGCTGGCGGTATCCGGTATTTTGATGCTGTCATTAAAAGGCATCAAAAAATGGATGCACGGCGTACATTAAACAGTTTAAACCCCGCCAAAAGGCGGGGTTTTTGTATGCACCAGTTTATGTCGTTCTAAGAAAACTGATAACAAATAGAACTTGTAGAACCGTATGGACAAGTTTGTTGTTCTGCGCCAGTAACAGCACGGCACATTTTGTGTCCCCAGGCAGAGTTGGACATACAAAAAATTGTCCCTACTGACGTTTTGAGTGCAGAAGCCGAAGATGGATTTAATACCATATACAAGAAAAAACCTTTATTCGTACCCGGCTCTAAAATAGTTTCAGATAACACTCCCCCATTTACTGATGTAAATACCAGCCCGGACGGCGTTTTAAATCTAAAATTACAATAAGTGTTGTCTCCGGTAAACACGGCAGAACTATAATCAATGCCGGCCAAATCAGCATAAGCACCTAAATCCAGGCAATTTGAACGACCGCCGTTTAATACATACAAGTCCCGCCCGCGCTTTAATTCATAAAACCAAGGCAGGTATTTAGTCACCTTGCTTTTCATAACTGATTTTTCGTACTGTGGCAATGCCACCGCCGCCAAAATACCGATGATTAAAACAACCACCAACAGCTCTATAAGCGTAAATCCGAGGCTTTTCTGCACGGGCTATATCCCCCCATTTATATAAGGTAATAATCCCAATTTATCAAAAAAAAAAAACGCGTCAAGGCCTTCCAGGCCTTGGGGACCTGGCCTAGCCAGGGCTAAAGCAATAAACGGTACTATTAGTTAGATGGAAACAACAAAGGGGGTATGCACCCGTCTGGTATGCCGCCGCCCGCAGGGTCCGCCCCTCCCTTTTCCTGACGGCGCCATCCGACTAATTGAGCCACACTGTTTAAACAATACCGCCAAATACCGTAAAGCGAGCCCGAAAAGCCGCTCGCAGAGTGCCGGGGGCAGGGCCCAGAGCCTGGGCTCCCTTCTCTGACCTCAACCAGGGTTCAGCCATATACGGTACTTTTAGATAGTTGGGAGAAAGACATTTGGGGACGCAAAAGTTTGCCGGGGAACAGTTCTTTATCTGCACGGCCTGCAAGGCCCCCCTTCCAGGGGACGGTTCTCCATGTGGGTACATCCGACTAATTGAGCCACACTATTTAAACAATGTTGCCAAGCACCGTAAAGTCTGCACGGCCTGCAAGGCCCTTTTTCTGGTGCCAGAAAAAGTACCTTTCCCCTTAGAGATTCCTAAATGCAAAAACCCCCGCTCTCGCGGGGGTTTTATACAAAACGCAATTGGATCGGGATTTATTTGGCTTCAGCAACCGCTTCGGCTTTTTCTTCCGGCTTGGCATCGGCGATTTTTTCTTCCACCGTGGTCAAGGGGTTAATCTGAACTTTAATCGTAGCGGTAACCGTCGGCTTCAAATAAATGCCCACTTCGGTTTCACCCAAAGCTTTAATCGGCATATTGAGCTCAATGGAATCCTTGGCGATGTTGTGGCCCAAGGCGTTCAAGGCTTTAAAAATATCGGCTTTGTTGACGGAACCGAACACCACGCCGTCGCTGTTGACGGTTTTGGTGAACGGAAGCACGACGCCGGCCAATTTTTCGGCGATGGCGCGGGCTTCGGCCAGTTCCGCTTCAATGCGTTTGGCGCGTCTTTCGGCGCCAAGCTGCCAATTCTTGATGGCGCCTTCCGTGGCGATTTCCGCCAGGCGGTGCGGCACCAGGAAGTTGCGGGCGTAGCCGGGCTTCACTTCAACAATGCTGCCCACCATACCCAGGTTTTTCACATTCTGTTTCAAAATAACTTTCATTTCCAAATCCTCCGGCTTATTTCTTGGGCAACGAATACGGCAAAATCGCCAGATTGCGGTCGCGTTTGATCGCTTTGGTGATTTGGCGCTGGTGCTTGGCGCAGGTGCCGGTGATTCTTCTGGAAAGGATTTTGCCGCTTTCCATAGTGAAAGATTTCACGAACTGAAAGTTCTTGTAATCCACAACATCAATTTTTTCAGCGCAGACTTTGCAGACTTTTCTTCTGCTTTCAAAGCGCTTTTTGCCCATAAACGGACGCGCCGGTCTTTCGGGGCGGGCGGCCGGAGCGGCGGCGTTGGCCGCGGCGGGGGCTTGCGTGTTTTTAATTTCTTCAGACATGTATTTTCTCTCTTAGGTTCCTGTTAAAAAGGCACGTCGTCTTCCATCACGTCGGTGGTCGGGACGTCGTCCTTGGCGGCCGGGGAAACGTCGTTATGGTACGAACCCGCGGCGCCGGATTCCAGTATTTGTATTCTCCGGGCGGTTACCTGCATGGATTTGCGGGTCTGTCCGGTATTTTTGTCGGTGTATTCGCTGCTGGTGAGGCGGCCTTCCACTTGCACGGGAGTCCCCTTTTTCACCCGGTCTTTACACCGTTCGGCGGCAGCACCCCAAACCACTACGGGAACAAACACAGTGTCATCCTTCCACTCGTTTGTGGTAGCATCTAAATACCTGCGGTTTACCGCGATATCACAACGGCACACTGCCTGACCTTTCTGCGTAAAAGCCACGTTAGGGTCACGTGTTAACCGTCCGACCAGAAGTACAAGATTTTGTTCCGGTAATTTGATTTGTGCTGTCATAGCGACCTTATTTTGCAACGGCAGGAGCCGGTTTTACTTTCACTTCCACGGCGGACATCGTCATGGAGCGAAGCACTTTTTCGTTAAGTTTCAAGGCGTCTTCAAAGATTTTGACAAACTTCGGTTCGGCTTTGAACTTAAGGTAGAGGTAAAAACCGTCGCGAACGTGGTTTACTTCGTGGGTGAATTTTCTTCTGCCCAATTTTTCTTCGCTGGTTACTTCTCCACCGTGTTTCGCGATCAGGTCTTTGGCCTTGGTCACGAATTCGCCCACTTCTCCGTCGGAGAGCTGGGGTTTAACAATGATTACGCTTTCGTAAGTTCTCATATACCAATTATTCTTTTTAGTTGCGTTTTGCAGGGTCAAAAAGCCCCCGCGGGTCTTTTCCTGCTACCCGGAGAGTTTTTGCTGAATACTGTTCGGCCTTCACTCACCAATGGCCGGGGCTATTCTAACCCTATAGATATTATAACAAAAAAGGAGAAGAAATAGGGATTTGCCTTTTGCACAGCGGCGGCGCAAAAAGGCAGCAATTACCGTTTAAGGAAAATTTTGGCGGGGCTGGCGGCCCCTTTGATGAGGGATAATTTATTTTCGGGCAGGCCGAGGTGTTCCGCCAGTACGGCGCGTACGGCTTCGTTGGCGCGGCCCTGTTCGGCCGGCGCTTTGACCCAGATTTCGTAAGAGTCCGGGGATTTTTGTTCCAAACGGTTTTTCTTTTCCCCGGCGTGTACTTTTACTTTAATGTAGGCTTCCATAGGTGTATTTTACTTTTTTACATAAAAAGTAAGCAAAAGGTTCTTTTCACTTTTTCTGCCGCCAGAAAAAGTGCACAAAAAGAGCGCGCCCCATGGCCTATAAAATACCAGGTTTAGGGCGGGCGTTTTTACAACTCACTCCGTTCAAACAGATAAAAACGCCGGTCCGCCCAAACCGGATTTTATAAACAGACCGAAGGGGCGAACCGGCAAGTCCGCTGCGCCACTCCCTCAATTATCCAAGCAGGAAAACCGCTTTTCGCCGCTGCCGATATTGAAACGTCTATAAAAAATCACTTTTGCGGGGTTGTCTGTTTTGTATGTTTGAGCACAGCGAGTTTACAAAACAGCCGCAAAAGTGATTTTTTATGTTTCACAATCGGCGAGTTTTTGGCTTACTTTTTGTCGACACAAAAAGTAAGAAAAACTACTTTTCAATCAAGCTCTTGGCCGTCATATCGGCGGGCTTTTCAAGGCCCATCACATCCAGAACCGTCACCGCAATGTCGCCCAGGTTGCCCGCGGCGGCCATTTTGGCGTCTTTATGGTCTTTGCTCAGGTAGATGAAATCCACCAGGTTCGTGGTATGGGCGGTTTTGGGCATATTGATTTTTTCGTCCCACATTTCTTCGGCGTTGCCGTGGTCCGCGGTGATAAACACCGTGTAATCGCTGTTTAAAGCGGCTTCGGCCACCGCGCCGGTGCATTCGTCCACCACTTCCACGGCTTTGACGACGGAATTAAAATTGCCCGTATGTCCCACCATATCGCAGTTGGCGAAGTTAATCACGATAAAATCGTATTTGCCCGAAGCAATTTGCTTGAGCGCTTCGTCTTTGACGATATACGCTTCCATTTCCGGATGGTCGGCAAAGGTGGCGGGGTCAAAGCGGCCTTTGATTTCAATGCGGTCTTCGCCTTCGTACGGTTTAATCTGCTTGCCGTTAAAGAAGGACGTAACGTGTTTGAATTTCTGCGTTTCGGCCAGGCGCAGCTGTTTTAAACCGGCCTTGGAAATCACTTCGCCGAGCAGATTGTTCATACCGCCGCCGTCGGTCATAGAGGCGAGGGCGTTGTATTCAAAGCTGTCGTAATATTTCGTCAGCCCGCAGAACACGCACGGGACGCGTTCGCCGCGGTCTTTGCCCGGGTAATTATCGTCAATAAACGCGCGGGTGAGCTGGATGGCGCGGTCCTGGCGGAAGTTGAAAAAAATCACGCTGGAACCGGCTTCCATCCCTTTGTAATCGCCGAGCACGGTGGGCGGAATATATTCATCCACCATCGGGCCGCCGTCGGGCGTTTTCATGGTTTTATAATCGGTTTCCACCACTTCTTCGGCGGTGGCGCCGTGCAGGCCCTGGGCGCGCACGATTAAATTATAGGCTTTGTCGGTCAGGCTCCAGTCTTCGCCGCGGTCCATGGCGTAGTAGCGGCCCTGGATGGTGGCGATTTGGCCGATGCCGTATTCTTTGATTTTTTCTTCCAGCGTGCGGATAAAGCCCACGGAGCTCTGGGGCGGCGTATCGCGGCCGTCGGCAAAAAAGTGCACGTAAACGGTTTTTACGCCCCGTTCTTTGGCGTATTTCATAATGGCGTGGAGATGGTCGTGGTGGGCGTGCACGCCTTCGTCCTGCACCAGGCCCATCAGGTGCAGCGGCTTGTCGTTTTTCAGGCAGTTGTCAATACAGGCGGAAAACGCGGCGGATTTGAACAAAGAGCCGTCTTCAATGGTATCTTTTAAGCGTTTGAGTTCCTGCACCACAATTCTGCCCGCGCCCATATTTAAATGTCCCACTTCGGAAGAGCCCATATACCCCGCCGGCAGACCGACTTGTTCGCCGGACGCTTCAATCTGGGTATGGGGATACTCGGCCAGGTATTTGGTGATGTTCGGGGTTTTGGCGTTGGTTACCGCGTTGTGCGGGCCGCTTTTGGCGTCGCCCCAGCCGTCTCTAATAATTAAAACCACTTTTTTCATACAGTCATTCTCCTTAATTTTGGCAAATTAAATCTTTCCAGCGTTTGCACTGGAATTCGTTTAACTGTTCCAGCGTAGACACGCCGTGTTTACTTAATATTGTAAGAAAATAATAGAAAATCTGCTCGGCCATTTTCGTATCGGCCATCGCCCGGTGCCATCCCTGCGTGTTAATGCCCAAATCGGCCGCAATACAGCCCAGGTTATTCTTGGCAAACTTGCCGCTTTTGCGCGCGAGTTTTAACGTATCCACCACCGGGTAGGGCGGAAAGCGCATACCGCACTGCGCAAATTCGGAGCGCAGAAAGCCGATGTCAAAATCCGCATTGTGCGCGACGATGACGCAGTCGTCCAGCAGCGCCAGCAGGCGCGGCAGAATATCCCCAAACGACGGCGCGCCCGCCACCATTTCGTTGGTAATGCCGTGAATGGCGATTACGTCCGGATGCATGGGCATACCGGGGTTTAACAGCGTGGAAAATTCGTCCACTACGCGGCCCGCGCGCGAAACGGACACCGCAAGCTCGCAAATCTTCCCCCCTCCTTCCGGGGAAAGACCCGTGGTTTCCGTGTCCAGACAGGCAAATTTTAATTCAGTCAGTTGCATAGGTTACCAGGTTAAATAAAAACGCATCCGCACCAAAAAGCCCGCCAAAACGGAGCCGAACGCCCCGATATAGAAGGCGGCGCTGGAAACGTCCATCAGGCGGATTTTCCGCGCGTACAGACACGCCAAATACCACACGCCCAAAAGCACCGCCCAGCGCCAGCCGGGCAGGAGCATAATTAAAAAGAAAATAGCGCGCACCATCATCAGCAGCCACCGCTCGTCAAACGTCGGATAATCGCGCCCGTAGCGGTCCTGCTCAATGGCGAAAATAAACCAGCCGAGCACCCGCGTGGCCGTTACCAGCCCCACCAGAAAAATCACCCACGGCTCCACGAAAAAATTTCCCGTTTCATACAGCGCTTTAAACGGCACGCATAAAAACAAAAACAGCAGGTTGACGAATGTTTTGACGAAGAACGTCAGCACATGCCCGTGGCGGATTTTTCCGCCGAACTGAAAATACTGGTCCGAAAATACGTGGAATACACAAAACAGCAAAATACACACCCAGCCGGGCACGCTGAAAAGCTCCAAAAACGGCCAGGGCATCGTCAGATAACCGTAACACAGCAGAAACGACCAGAACAAAAACACGCCCGCATGCAGGGCGATGGCCTTCGCGCGGTTGCGCTCTTCCAGGATGTTAATGGTTTGGTGGAAGAAAACGAAATCCGTCAGAAAAAACGCCAAAAACAAACGCCAAAAAACAATCATGCAGCCTCCTTGGGAAGAGATACCGTAAAGGTGCTTCCCTCACCCGGCTTGGACGAAACTTCCAGCGAGCCGCCGTGCGCTTCTACGATTTGGCGGCTGATAAACAAGCCGAGCCCGTAGCCGGGCCGGTCCGAACGGACCTGGTGGTATTTTTGAAAAAGTCCTTTTATGTCTTTGGCGTCAATGCCGATGCCGCTGTCCTGCACCGACAGATAATACGCCTTTTCGTCCTGCTCCGCTCGCACGCGGACAAACCCTTTATCCGTAAATTTAACGGCGTTGGACACCAAATTCATCAATACCCGCTGCAAAAGTTTCGGGTCCGCCGGCAGACGCTCCACCTCCACGGCGGCGGAAAGCTCCAGCCCTTTTTCGGCGGCCGTGGGGGCCAGCGTTTCCGTTACGTTTTTTACCAGCGCGCGTACGTCCGCGCTTTCTTTTTTGGGGCTCATCATACCGGCCTGCACGCGCGATACGTCCAGCACGTCTTCCAGCAGGGACGAGAGGTTTTTCGCGGCCTGGCTCATCAGTTCCAGGTATTCTTTCTTTTCCTGCTCCGTGGCTTTGCCGCTTTGCAAAATATACAAATACCCTTGCAGGCCCAGCAGCGGGGCGCGCAAATCGTGCGCGACGGAGCGGAATACCTGTTCTTTCATTTCGCTCACCTGCGCCTGAAGCTGGAGCACCTGGTAGTCTTTCAAATCGGCGGTCATTTTGTTAAAGGCGGCGATAAGCTGTTTAAATTCGCCCCAGCCGATTTCTTCGTCAATTTTTTCTTCCAAATTGCCCGCGCTGACTTCTTTGGCCGCGCGCGACAGCGCTTCTATCGGCTCGCCCAGCCGTTCGGCAAACGTCAGCGCGCCGAAATACGCCAGCGTGGCGATGGACAGCAGAAACAGCGCAATAATAATGTTGGTGTAGTGAATACTGCGGTACGCCTCGCTTTTAAGCTGCAATACCGTTACGTACGCCCCCAAAATAGGCGTAGGGGCAAACGCGCCCACATACGTTTCATCCGGCGTTTTTAAGCGTTTAATCAGCCGGTCCTGCGACGCAAAGGCGTTCTTTAACGCCGCCGCGTCAAAAGCGGGTTTGTACTGGTAATCGTTGGCGTAGGCCAGGCCGTCCTGGTCCACAATATAGATGCGCCCGGTAACGCCGATACGCTGTTCCTGCACGCGGGAAAGAAAACTGAAAAAGCTCATTATGCCGTAGAGGAAATCCCCGTTGGGCAAGGGATAAATAAATTCGCTGATGGGGCGGCCGGCCACCACGTCAAAACTGCTGACGGACAGCCTCGGCGCGCCCGCCAGTTCGGGCAGGGAAGGGTCTCCCTCCAAATCAAGCGGCGGCAGCTGTTTTAAAACCTGTTTGTCGCCCGCGCGGTAGAGCTCTTTGCCGGTTTTGGAAAGCACGGCCAGCATTAAAAAATCGGGGTTGGCGCTTAACGCTTCCTGCAAGACGGGTTCGGGGTTTTTCTTGGCGTCAAGCGTCTGGGTAAGGTGTTGGGTAAAGGCCAGGCGCCAGGTTAAATCTTCTATATGCTGGTTCATGGAAGAAGAAACAATCTGCGCCAGGTTGGCGTGGGTTTCCAAGATATTGTCCTTTAAGTGCACCTGATAGTAGGCAAGCAGCAGCACCATGGGGATAAGCGGCATCAGCACCACGGCCAGAAACAGCTTGAAGAGTTTAGAAAATATGGACATAATCTACCTTATTATAAATTATATCAATTCAGCGCGCGCAAACGGGGAAAAAATCGCCCGGGTCCAAAGGCCTAAAACGGCCTGGGTCCGGGCCGCCGGAAACACTGGGCCTTTTTTCCGGCATGCCGCGGGCCTTTTGACCCTGGCGCCGGCGCCCCGGAAAGCCTATAGTATAAATATGACAAAACAACTGATGACTTTAGCCTCCCGTATGCGCCGGGCGTTTATCCGCAGCGTTGAGCAGGATATCCGCAAAGAAGAGATGCGCGCGGTAAGCGTACAGGAGCAAATTATCTTTTTAAGCGAGGAAGAAGCCGCTTTTGTCGCGCTGGAAACGCGCCGCCTGCTGCGCGCCCAGCGTCAGGAAGCCCGGCGCAAAAAACGGATGGGCGTTCCTCCGCCGCCCACTCCGGGCAAAATAGCCTACGCCGTGTATATGTAAACCCTTTTAATTTAAAACCCGCTTCCGTTTGGAAGCGGGTTTTTTACCGTGCAAGAAACCGGGCGGCTGTTACTCTGCCGGCGGCGCAAGACGTATATTTAAATCGCACCCCGCCACCAGCGCGGCGGCTTTGCTTTTCATAAAACGGACATACTGCAAGTGCTTCCCGGGGGCCGCGCGCTGCATCCGCCGGCCCGCGGAACGGAGTTCCCACGGCAGCGGCATATGGCGCTCCAGCAGCGTATTTAATTCCTGCGTCCCCTCCGGGGAGAATTCCGCCACAAACGGTTTAAATTCCTTTAACAACAGCGGCAGCGAACCCGGATGATTGTAATTGGTATGCCCCAGCCCCGCGTGTACAAACACCACCGCGTCCGGGTCGTGCGCGTAAATGCGGCGGAGGATGCCGCTCCAGTAGCTGTTGCGCTCCGCCATCCCGGCGGGCGAAATTGTTTTCCACGCCAGTTCCGTATTGGCGAAATCGGCTTTATAACCCACTTTTAACAATTCATCCGAAAGCGCCGGATTTTCCAGCCCCACCACCCGCACGCCCGCGCGCACAAGGCGGCGCGTCATATCGCGGTAAAACGGACGTTTCCGCACCAGACGCTCCACATCCTGCTCGCCGGACAGCAAATATACAGGCCCCCGGCCGGGAACGGCGTCTATAAATTCCGACGCGTAATAGACGTTCCGCTCCGGATACGCCCGTACGTATTGGTAAACGGCTTGTTCCACCTGGCTGGCCGCCCAGTCGTTTTCGTGCACCTCCCCCAACGCCAGCAGGCGGGCTCCGGCGGGAAAATACTGCGTATAATCTATCCGCCCCACTTTGGCTTCCATCGTTACTTTTTCCCGCAGCGCGTCCGACAAAACAAAACCGGCGTAATCGCGCTTCATCCAATTGGCAACCATCTGCTCCTGCAGCTGATAATGGCGGCGCAACGCTTCCGGCGGCGGCACTTTAACGTTTAAATTACAATACCCTTCCAGCATATCATCCAGATCGTCCAAAGCGGCTTGGCCGAAGGATTTTAAATAAGCACTTTGCCGCGCGGCGGAAACCCCCAGGGCGCGCTGTGCCGGGACGGCCGCCGTCTGACGCACCGAATTGCCCAGAAGGCTCTTGGCGATGGCGGAAGGAAGCTTTTGGGTCTGTGCGCGGGCGGCACAGCACAGCGTCATCAGGCAGATATATAAAGAAAGTATTTTTTTCATAAGCGCAGCCCTTTATTTTACTATGTCATTTTTCCGCCCCCGGCGGACAGGGCCTTTAGTCCTAAACACATAAAAAAGAAGGCCCATTTTTTTCTGGGCCCTCTTTTGTTTGGCTAAAACCTTATTATTTGGTTTTTTTAAGCTGCTCAATGATGCGCGGCAGGATTTGGTGCGCGTCGCCCACGAAGCCGTATTTGCAGACGTTGAAAATCGGCGCGTTTCCGTCTTTGTTAATGCCGATAATCACGTCGCTGTGTTCCATACCCACCACATGCTGCACCGCGCCGGAAATACCGCACGCCACGTAGAGCTTGGAGGATACGGTTACACCGCTCTGGCCGATCTGTTTGTCTTTGGGTTTGAGGCCCAAATCAATCGCCGCGCGCGAAGCGCCCACGGCACCGCCCAAGTCGGCGGCCAGTTCTTCCAGCAGGTTAAAACCGTTCTGGTCTTTCATACCGCGGCCGCCGGCGATGACCACTTCGGCCTCGTCCAGCTTATCCATGGCGGACACTTCGTCAATATGCGTATTGATAATGCGCACTTTGGCGGCTTCCGCCGGGACGGCTACGGCTTCCGTTACCACCTGGGCCATTTTGCCGGGGGTGGTAACCACTTTTTTAAACACGTTGGGGCGGACGGTGGACATCTGCGGGCGGTAATCCGGGCATTTGATGTCGGCCATAATGTTGCCGCCGAACGCGGGACGGGTCTGAATCAGGTTGCCGTCTTTAATGGAAAGGCCGGTGCAGTCCGCCGTTAAACCGACGAACAGCTCGGACGAAATGCGCGGAGACAAATCGCGCCCGATAAAGGTGGACGGATAGAGCACCACGCTGGGGTTATACTTTTTAATCAGCGTTACCATCGCGTTGGCGTACGCGGCGGTGTTGTAGCTGTGGTATTCCGGGCCGTTTACGGCGTAGATTTTGTCCGTGCCGTACTGCGACAGTTCGGCGTAGTACTGGGGCACGTTGTCGCCGATGATAACGGCGCAGAGCTCTTCGCCCAGCTGGTCCGCGAGTTCCCGGCCTTTGGACAGCAGTTCAAAGCCCACGGGACGCACTTTTTGGTTTTTGCCGTCGTCCGAAATTTCAATAAACACCCACACGCCCTTGTAGGCGGACAGGTCTTTCTTCGCCGCGCCGCCGACGGCGGGCAGAGACAGGGCCTTCACCGGGCACACGCTTACGCACGCGCCGCACATGGTGCAGGCGTTGGAAGCGACGGCTTTGCGGTTGACCAGAGAGAGCGCTCCAAACGGGCAGGCGGCTACGCATTTGCCGCAGCCTACGCACTTATCAGAAATCTGAATCATTTAATCACACTCTCCTTTCTCAAAATTTCAACAAACTTATCCGCCAGTTCCACAGGCGAGCCGGCAAACATTTCGCCTTTGGGGCGGGCCGGCGGCGGGAAGATGCGGTCCACGCGCGTGGGCGAGCCTTCCAGGCCGAGTTTATGCGGATCCGCGCCGATGTCGGCCGCGGTCCAGGTGAAAGTGGCTTTGTCCTGCGCTTTGTGCGCGGCCATAAAAGAAGGATATTTCGGCGCGTAGTCGTGCGGCATCGTCATGGTAACCAAGACGGGCAGGTCCGCTTCCAGGATTTGGTGGCCGCCTTCAATCAGCTTTTTGACGACAACCTGGTTTCCGTTCGCGTCAATGCTTTCGCAGAACGTGATTTGCGGGATGTTCAAATGGTACGCAATGCCGGGGCCCGTTTGGGCGGTGTCGCCGTCAATGGCCATCTGGCCGCAGAGAATCAAATCGTACCGGCCGATTTTGCGGATGGCCGTAGCCAGCGCGTAGGACGTGGCCCACGTGTCCGAACCGGCAAAAGCGCGGTCCGAAAGAAGCACGCCTTCGTCGGCGCCCAACGCCTGCGCCAGGCGCAGCACGGCGGTGGCCTGCGCGGGGCCCATGGAGAGCACCGTTACTTTCGCGCCCGTCTTGGCTTTAATGGCCAGGGCTTTTTCCAGCGCGAAATGGTCGTAAGGGTTCAAGATGCTGGGCACGCCCGCACGGATGAGCGTACCGGTTTTCGGGTCCACCTTGACTTGGGTGGAATCGGGAACTTGTTTGATGCAGACAATAATATTCATGCGTTGTATCCTATTTCTTGAAAATGTCTCTTAATTTGGCGCTCACGGCGTCCATATCGTCAATCAGGCCGCGCATTTTTTCTTCAATGCCGACGATGTTGACGGCCTGGCTGAGCTCGGCCGCGTTGATGTCCGGGCAGGTGCCCAAAATCAGGCGCATCCCGTCCGTGGCGGTTTTAAAGGCGCTCTGGCGGGCGTTGACGCGGGCCATCGTGCACAGGGAGGTCAAGTCAAAGCGGCTGCCTTCGGTTACCACTTTGTCCGCGCACTGCTTGGAGAACACGGCCGCCACTTCCATTTCGCTGATTAAATCGCCCAGCATAAAGGTAACGTACTGATGGCGGGTGAGTTTGTTGGCGCGGCAGTCTTCCAGCACGCGGGCCAGGGCTCTAAAGCCCAGGGCCACGCTGTCGGCGCCCACATTGGGGTTCTGCGCGTGGATGGCGTCAAACGCGGCGGCCTGGTTCAAATAATACTGGCCGCGGCTCTTTAAATGTTCCTGCCAGCGTCCGCGGAAAATCGTCATCTCCAGCACTTCGCTGGTGCCTTCGTAAATACAGGTGATTTTAACGTCGCGCTTGATTTTTTCAACCGAGAACTCTTTGGTGTAGCCAAAACCGCCCATCGCCTGGATGGCGTCTTCGGCGGCTTTGTTGCCGGATTCGGTGGCGTAGAGCTTCGCAATCGCGCCTTCGGTGGCGAGGCCGTGGTTGTTGACTTCCAGCTGTTTGGCCGTCCAGTCAATATACGCGCGGGCCGCTTCAAAACGGACGTAATGCGGCGTGATGAGCTTTAACATAAATCCCTGCTTTTCGGCCAGCGGGCCGCCGGCCTGAATGCGCTGCTGGGCGTACTGCAAAGCGGTTTCCACCGCTTCTTCGCCGCCGCCCAAACCAAACGCGGCCACCATCAGGCGGGTATAGCCGAATACGGCCTGCGCCTGCAGGAAGCCCTGGCCTTCTTTCAGGCCGATTAAATTTTCGGCGGGAACGTAAACGTCGTCAAACGCCAGGCCCGCGGTGTTGGACAGGCGGATACCGTGTTTGTCTTCGTGCACGTCCTGCGTAAAACCGGGGGTGCCTTTTTCCACAATAAACCAGCTCGGGCCGCCGGGAGCCAGCGCGAGCACGGTGTAAATATCGGCCACGCCGCCGTTGGAAATCCACATTTTGCTGCCGGTAATTTTATAGCCCACGACTTTGCCGTCTTTCACCACGTGCTCGGCGCGGGTGCGCAGGGATACGAGGTCGGAACCGGCGTCGGCTTCCGTAGCGCCGTACGCCACGAGTTTGTTTTCGTGCGCGATTTTCTGGAACCATTTGGCCTTTTGTTCCGGGGTGCCGCCGACGTTAATCGGGTCGCTGCCCAGGAAGGTGGCGAATACGCCGGTGGCGATGCCCAGGTCAATACGGGCAAGCTGTTCGCACACGCGGTAGATTTCGGTGGTCTGGCCGCCGAGGCCGCCGTATTCTTCGGGAATAAGCAAAAGATGCACGCCCAGCACGTCGTGGTCGTACATCTCTTTTAAAATGTCTAAAGGAATTTCGTTCTTAGCGTCATGCTCCCGGATGAGGTTAAAAGAAATCCGGTTTTTAGCATATTGCTTCAAACTGTCCAACATCAGGTTTCTGGTTGTCAGGTCGTTCTTTGCCATATTTGGGAGTCTCCAAAATACAATATAGATATATGATACCAATTTTTAAGTTTGAGCGCATTTCCCGGGCATAAAAAACCCGGTTTCAAAACCGGGAGTTAAAAAGCTATATATCATTTTCCACTCGCCACCCTTGAGCCTCCAGCAATTTACACATTGTTTCCGCTAAGCCCTCTTGCCGATACCAACATTCATAGTGATCATCCCCATTAATCGTTTCATGCAGTAAACCATAGCCCTTATCTAAACGCCATGCCCACCAACGACAATACTGAGAGCCATATCCGCCACACCAAGCTTCATAACGAAAATATTTAGAATCACTTTTAGTAGCTGTCGTTGGAATAAGCGGCAGCGTGATATCCAATTCTCCTCCCGGATTAGTCCCTAAAAATTCTACATTTTCCATAGGATATCCGCCTTGTCCCAATACCCATACAGCCATAGCTTGATCCAAGGTTTTACCAATCGAAAGGGCTTCCGCCATACGGCTTTTTTCCACCGCTTTCTCATACTGCGGCAAGGCGACAGCCGACAATATGCCGATAATTAAAACGACTACCAACAGCTCTATTAGCGTAAATCCGAGGTTTTTCTGCACGGGATATATCCCCCTATTTATATAAGTTGATATTCCCAATTTATCAAAAAAAAAAAAACGCGTCAAGGCCTTCCAGGCCCCGGAGCTCTGGCCTCAACCAG
>NZ_CAUDSG010000027.1:0-21508 GCF_958451995.1 Candidatus Avelusimicrobium alvi | reverse complement strand
CTTGCCGGGGGCAGGGCCCAGAGGCTGGGCTCCCTTCTCTGGCCTGGCCAGGGCTAAAGCAATAAACGGTGCTATTAGTTAGATGGGAACAACAAAGGAGGTATGCACCCGTCTGGTATGCCGCGGCCCGCAGGGTTCGGGGATCTGATTATTGCGAAACTGAGGGCTTCCGCTTTACCGAAATGATATAATAAGTATATGGGACTGGAAGAAATTGAAGAGCGGGATTATTTTTCCATCGGCGACGTAAAACGCATTACCGGGGTGCCGGAGTATTCCGTGCGCTACTGGGAGGCGGAATTCGGCCTCATCCGCCCCATCCGCCTGGAAAGCGGGCACCGCCGTTATACCAAAGAAGACTTGTACACCATCCTCAAAATTAAGGATTTAATTTACAAACACAAGCTTACTTTGGAAGGCGCCAAAAAACAGCTTTCCAAGTATCAGTTTCCCGCCGCAAACAGCGGCGCCAAGCCCCGCACAGACGTAAAACTTCTGACGGAAATTAAAGAAACGCTGGAAGATTTGTTAAAAGAATGATAAAATATATGTGTGGCCGGTAAAAAGGCCGCCGTGATTATCGGGGAGTGGCTCAGAGGTAGAGCGCTCGCTTGGGGTGCGAGAGATCGCGGGTTCGATTCCCGCCTTCCCGACCATTTGATTACTATTATACGGGGCGTAGCGCAGATGGTAGCGCGCACGGTTCGGGACCGTGAGGTCGTGGGTTCGAATCCCGCCGCCCCGACCATTTAGAAAGGCACTTCTTACGAAGTGCCTTTTTTGTTGGTTTGTTTTCCCTTTTTTCGTCGATGTTTAGGGGCTAGTTATATCCATACCGGTTTTAGAGACCTTTTAGTGGAGTGCAAAAAAGGCCCTAAACGGGCCTTTTTCTCTAACGAGCGAAATGAGAGGATCCCAATTATTACTGTTCTTTTTGCATTCCCTCTCTCATCTTCTTAATATTTTCTAATTGCTCTCTATCAATCGCTTTAGGTAAGAATAATAAAATGGGAACAGTATGAGAATTGCCCCCCTTGCTCTCATAATTATAAGTTCCCGCATATACAGAGCAGAACTTACTAGGAGGAGTCAATATTTTATTATCAAAGTACAACTCATCACCTTGTTTAGGAAACATAAAAATTCTTCCGTGAAAAGTACTACATTTATCATAACTGGTAACTTCACATCCATCGGCCAACACAAAATCTGACAAAACTTGGAAAACTTTATAAGATTTAAATTCATTTTCACAATACGGATTTTCTACGATTAAATCTAATCCTAAAAAATCATTTATTTCTTCAAAGGAATATCCCCATTCATTGGCGTCTGCGACCAAAATAGGAAATTCAAGATTGATGGGTTGTGCAGAATACTTTTTCAAACGCAACATTTCTTCAGAATTCATTCCTTCTTGTAATCGTTTCCATTCCTCTTGTTCTTCTTTAGACAAAGTTCCAGCTGTTTCCCTTGCTTGCAAATCTGATATAACTTGGGTAGCAAACTGTTGTATCTGAGATAAGCTAGGCCTTTTAGGCACAGAAGAACAGGCCGCGCACAACGACATAAAAATAAATATATAAATTATTTTTTTCATATTTTCTCCTTTTTTACATATTATCATAATTCTGCCATTCCTTTTCCTGCTCGCTAAACTTCGTTTCCCCCTCCGCCAAGCTCATCAATTCCTTCAAACTCATATTCTGTGGATTCCGGTACTCCAAAATATCCGTCACTATCTTGGGAGACAGATAACACAAATTTAAATACCGGGCAAAAGTGCGTTTATTCATTCCACTTGCCTTTTCCCATTCCCGGGTAGTCTGCCCCTTTTCTATTAATTTCTTCAATTGCCACGCACGAGCCAAACCACGCACAAGGCTTTCATTTAGTTGGCGCACCGTCAAAATATTGTTGGAAGTGCCATTCTGCAAGCGGGTACTAGTTACATTATCTATGTAGAATGTGTCTTTTAGGATAATACTATCCCCCTTTATCTGCGCCCGTACCCCACCGCCAGGCGGATTCTCCGCGATGTGCTTCTCCAAAAACTCTTCAAATGCCTGTTTTTTCAAACAGGCCAAAACTTTCTTACTATATTCCATATACCATCTATCGCCGGATATTACCTTTTCTAAACTCTCAGAGAGAAACTGATATTTAGATTCTTTCACAAACTCCTTTTGGGCTCCAATATATTTTGGATTGCAAGCTAAATCAGAAATTATTCCATATAACTCTTTAATAAATTCCCGATAATCAGCCTTAAAATGAGCATAAATTTTTTTCCGACTTATCCATTCTTTTTCCCATCGTTCTGTCCTCCACCCAAATTCAGTAATAAAAATATCCTCTCTTTTATCTTGTTTATCCCAATTAGATTCTATAAGAATTTGTCGTGCACTCTTCTTGGTGCCATAGATGCTAATATCCGTAGCATCATCATAATCTAAGTATTCATGTATTCTTTTGCAGGAGGAACACACAGATGTCCACGAATTTCGTCTATCATCCCATGACACCACACAATTCTCTTTCCCTTGGGAAAAATATAGTTTAATATTCTGGGTGGAAGGATTTAACTTGTATTTTATTTTTAACGGTTCCTGTGTTATATCTTGTGTCATAAAGCCTCCTGCTCTCATAATAATTATTATATAACACCATAGCGACAATATTGTGTCATTTTATATGCCACATATATACTTCTGCCGCTCAAACTCCGTTTCCCCCTCCGCCAGATTCATCAACTCCTTAAGGCTCATATTGTCTCATATTGTCATAGACACCTTGCAAGAGGTGTCTTTTTTGTCTTCTATCAACTGAGTTCTCATTTGCTTCTTATACGAAGAAGCGGGCATGCCCTGCTAAAAACGCAGAAACGCCTCCCGAATTTTGGCCTAGTTGTATATTTTCCACAATTTTTTCTCCGCCCGTATCATATAATACTTGACAAATATAACTATTTTATACTATAGTATATTTTCTGCCAGCAATCCTATTTATCCATATTTTTCCCCGCCACCCGCCTAAGCAAGCTTTCCTCCCTTTGCCGTATATATCCCACCTAAAGGAGTGTCCATATGACAACCTACCCTAAACGCTACAATACAAACTTCCGCCATAACCGGAAAGACGATAAGATTGAAAAACTACCACACCCTAGTACAGGAGAGCCAAAAATAGAAATCCTGCACTCAGATCCGCCTCAGTTACGCGTCAATGGTACAATTATCCCGTGGCCGGAAGGAAAAACGCCGCAAGAAGCCTACCAAGACTATTTAACCGGCAACCAACAACAAATGCCCCGCCCCAATCCCGCAGACCAATCATCCGACTCGCACAAAGTTCCACTATTACAATCTAATAATCAGCCTGAAACCTTACACCCGCTGCGCCAACAGCATTTAGAAGACCGCTTGAAAGAGTTGGAATACTTGGAACGCCAACAAACCCGGCAAGACAGTTTTACAACCCGCATGTATGGCAAAAAGGACTATTCCAAAGAGCGGGATGAAATTCAACAGGAATTACGCTCCACAAGACGCCAGCCCGAAAACCAGGAGAGCAAGCTCCCCAACTGGAAAGGTTTAACAGCCTTACAAGAAGGGAAACAATCCCTCAGCTCCCAATCTCCTGTGGAAAGGTTTTGGAATATAACGGATGAGCAAACGGCCCAGGAAGACTATCCGAATACGCCCTCCGCCGTTGGTAAAGAAATCAGCCGGTACAAGCGTGAAAATCCCGATGAGTATGCTTCCTATTTTAAAAAATGGCAAGACGACCAAAAAAGCTGGCAGGAAATAGACCAAGACATTAAAGACGGCACGCTGTCCAAACAAGATATTTCTCCCGCCCAATGGGATACCATTTTAAGCGCCAGCCGGCAAGAATTACAAGACAAACAAGACCCTCAAAAAAATACAGACCAAAAACCTTACTGCAACATCTATGCGCGGGATAGACTCCTCAACAAAGGTATTTACATGGAGCCCGGCAAAAACGCAAACCAAATGATTGAAGCTATGGATAAAAAAGGTTCCGGCTGGGAAAAACTGCCTAAAAAAACAGACGCTGAGGGCAATCCTACCGATAAATTAGACCACCAAGAAGCCCAACGCCGCGCTGAAGCCGGAGAAACAGTAGTGGTCACCTATCACAATCCCAATAATACGAACCACGGACATATCTCTATAGTCAATCCTGATGCGGGAATGAAAAACTCTGGCCGCGATTATTGGGACACACAAGTGCCTTCTGTTGACGGATATAATACGCAGCAAGAAAAAGTTCAAGAAGGAGAGGCGTTATCCAAACAATTTGGTAAAGACAAAGAACCCAATATGGATTATTATGTTTATAAAGGAGAAAACAACAGCGATTGACTAAAATATTATAATAAAGAAATGAAAAAACTATATTTTTTATTTCTTTTAGTTTGCATTGCTTTTCCCGCCCGTGCCAACGACACCGCCGGTTATGTGTTGCCCACGGGCGGCGTCGTGTTTCAAAAACAAGACGGCATTAAAATGAAAAACGAAGCCCTCTATATCCGCCCCGGGCAGATAGAAGTAAATTATCTGTTTGAAAATACCACAGACAAAGACATCACCACCCAGGTTTTCTTCCCCTTGCCGCCTATTGCGGCGGTGGCGGATTATTATGGATATACCTGGGAAGCCTTACATCAGTTCCATTTCAAATTGTGGGTAAATGGAAAACCTAAAAAATATCAAACTGTTTTTAACCTAAAACAAGGCGAACGCGCAGTGCCCGCAGCGGCTAATTCTCTGTGGAAATACCCGGAAGAAGGGCTGAATGAACCTTTATTCCACGAGCGCGTATCAGCGATGCAAGAAAAAGACCGCCAACTGTTAATAGACGGAAAATTCTTACGCTGGGGCGGCGTCTTCCTTCCCAATAGCGAAACGGGCGACTATGAAGAAGCCGAGGGCTGGACGATTACCGACTGGGAGGACAAGATGTGGACAAAAGAAATTTCCTATTCCTGGCTTCAAACCTTCCCTGCCGGCAAAACCGTGCATATCCGCCACACCTACACCCCTTCTGCCAAAACCATCAACACGGGTATGCCTTTTTCCGCCTGTATCAACCCCAATACCTGGGACTACCAGGATTTCGTCCGCATTCCCACCCCGCCGGGCACAGACCATCTGTGGGATAAGTTGCAAGCCCAACACTATGTGGAATACATCCTCACCACCGCCAGCAATTGGCAGGGGTTTATAGATGATTTTAACCTGCTGGTGGAAAGCCCGCTTAAAAGCGTGGGTTGTTTTGAAGGACAGCCTTTTTACGGCGAAAAGTATTTTGCCGTCAGCCGCAGGTATTTCTACCCGGAGCGGAATCTGTCGGTGGATTTTTTAGAAAAAGGCTCTATTCCATCCTCTTACACGCCTACAAGCAATCCGGTTCTCTTCCGTGTGGACGGCCCCGCCAATGTGCGCAAGGAACCCAACGGAAAAATTGTCGGCGAGATGAAAGACGGCACCTACGCCTGGGTATGGCCCGGGGAAAAACAAGGCAATTGGTATCCCGTGTTACAAAACAATTTGCAGGGATACACGCATAAGCAAAATTTAATAAAAGTGTTTGAACCCGGGGTAAAATAATAGTATACAATGAAGGTAAACAAGCGTAGGCGGGGTACACTAAAACAGCCGCCCGCGCCGCCGAATCAGGAGGCAACATTATGGAATTTACGGATGTGATTAAAAACCGTTATTCGTGCAAAAAATTTGCGGATAAACCCGTCGCAAAAGAACGGCTGGAAGCCGTTTTGCAAGCCGGTCGCCTGGCCCCTACCGCCAAAAACTTGCAGGAACAGCGCATTTATGTGGCCGAATCGCCGCAGAGCCTCGCCAAAATTGACAAAATCACCCCCTGCCGCTACGGCGCGCCGACGGTGCTCGTGGTGGCGTTTAATAAACACAATGTGTTTACATATCCCGGCGGCAAGCGGGATTCCGGCGTAGAGGATGCGTCCATCGTAGCCACCCATATGCTGCTGGCCGCCGCCAACGCAGGGCTGGACAGCTGCTGGATTAATTATTTTGACCCGGACCTCGCGGCCCGGGAGCTGGGCCTGCCCGAAGAGGAAGAAGTGCTGATGCTCCTGGACCTCGGCCACGCCGCGCCGGATGCCGCGCCGATGCCGACGCACGCCAGCCGCAAAGAATTGTCCGAAACGGTCGTTTACCTGTAAGCAGGACGGTATCGGCCAACCAAATATCAACCGTCAAACAGCCCCGGAGACACGCTCCGGGGCTTATTTCACGGCACGGCTATTCAAAAATGGTTTCGCTTACGGGCACAAAGCCTGCTTTGCCTGCTCGCACAAAACTTTATCCCCGGAACAAGAACAACTCTGGTTGGCAGCATAATGCAAGGGGATAAGCATCGTCATCTTTACATCCGCGGCCGAACAAGGCCCTTGCAAACCCGTTCCGCCGGGTGGGCAGTATTGTAAAAAAATACGACCCGCTAAACTGAAATTGGCATCTATTCGCGCTTTTGGACAATAAAAATCAACACTGTGTCCCGCAACTTTTATACAGGATGAAAAAACATCTATATCTAACGCAAACGGATCAGTCGGATAGCTCCCATTTGCCAAATAATACACTTCCGCCGCTTTTTTATAAGCGGAAACAAGTTCTATAATATCCGTCAAACGGGCTTTTTCTACCGCTTTTTGGTATTGCGGCACCGCCACCGCCGCCAATATACCTATAATTAAAACGACCACCAACAGCTCTATTAGCGTAAATCCGAGACTTTTTTGCACGGGATATATCCCCCTATTTATATAAGTTGATATCCCCAATTTATCAAAAAAAAAAAACAAATCAAGCTTATAACAAATTTATTCCTGCCCGCGCGTTTTCATCAGCCGGGCGCGGTATTTCTCCCCCCAGGCGGCCATTTCGTCCAGCACGGGGCGCAAAGAAGCGCCCGTCTTCGTCAGCGCATATTCCACGCGCGGCGGCACCTCCGGGTACACCTTGCGGCTGACGAGCCCCTCCGCCTCCATTTCTTTTAAATTGCACGTCAGCACTTTGGGGGAGGCGCCCACGCTTTTTTTCAGTTCTCCGAAGCGTTTCACGCCGGTCAGCAAATCCCGGATGATTAAAATTTTCCATTTATTGCCGATTAACTGCAGCAGCAGCCCCACCGGGCAGGGCGACATATTTTTTAAAGTAATCATACTTATATTATACCCTATTAGTTACTTTTTTACTACTAGGTTACAAAAAGGTGCCTACTTTACAAAAGAAACTTAAAACCTCATACTATATGTATCAGCCGGGTTCGGCCCGGATATTTTGAACTGAAAGGAGCAAAAAAATGAAAAAATTGGAAATTAAAAATCATCAAAAAGAAAAAGGGCAGTTTTTGGCGGCCAACGGGGCGGAGTTTACCGTAAAAGAGATTATCCCGGCGGCGGACGTTACCAAACTGCACGCCAATTTTGTGGAAGTGGAACCCGGCCATTTTGCCTACGGCTACCACTGGCACGAGCTGAACGAAGAAGTCTTTTACATTATTTCCGGCACGGCGGCCGTGCGCACCCAAAAAGGCGAAGAAATCCTCCGCGCCGGGGACGCAATCGCCTTCCCGGCGGGGCCGGAAGGCTCGCACGTTATCCGCAACGCGTCGGATACGGAAAAATTGGTCTATTTAGACATCGGAGCCGAAAGCCCGTTGGAAGTCGCCCATTTCCCGGAAATCAACAAAATGCTGGTCGTGGGACCGCGCACCAAAGGAATGACGGACGAACCCGCCCAATAACGCGCTTTGCCGCACGGGGCTCCCGCCGGGGGCCCCTTTTTTGCGTCCAAAAAACCCCTTGTATTTTAAGTAAAATTCATCCATAATATAAAAAGTTATTTTTAAGGAGAAACACGGGAAATGACCTCGGAACTTTATAAAAACTTATACCCTTCCACCAACGCCAAAAACGTGCTGGACGGCAAACGGTTCATCATCAGCCGCCTGGCGGCGTTTTTCCGCACGCGCTGACGCTTTACGAACTCTCCCGCCCGCCTTTTGTGCGCGTCCGCCCGGGCGCGTTTTTTACGCGTGGGCCTGCCTTTTTTATAACCCTTTTTAGGCGTTTACAAAAACTTCCCATCCCGCCGGAATTTATTTATAATATAGGAAAGAAAACGCCCGCCTGACCGCGACGGGCGACGGAGGGGGACTATGGATATCACAACGCTTAACAAACAAGTGCAGCAGGAAAGCCTGTTTTTGCAGGACTTAAAAAGAGAAGTGGGCAAGGTAATTGTGGGGCAGGACGCCTTGTTGGAAAAAATGCTCGTGGCCCTGCTTGCCGACGGACACATTCTAATTGAAGGCGTGCCCGGCCTGGCCAAAACGCTGGCCGTCAAAACGCTAGCGCAGGCCATCCACGCGCAGTTCCAGCGCATCCAGTTCACGCCGGATCTTTTGCCCGCCGATATCACGGGTACCCTTATTTTTAATCCCAAAGACGGTTTGTTCTACCCCAAACGCGGCCCGGTATTTTCCAACTTCGTACTGGCGGACGAAATCAACCGTTCGCCCGCCAAGGTGCAGAGCGCACTGCTGGAAGCCATGCAGGAGCGGCAGGTAACCATCGGCGAGCAGACCTATAAGCTCCCCTCTCCTTTTATGGTAATGGCCACGCAGAACCCGGTGGAGCAGGAAGGCACTTACCCCCTGCCCGAGGCGCAGGTGGACCGCTTTATGTTAAAAGTGCTGGTTACTTATCCGACGAAAGAAGAAGAAAAAATGATTTTGGAGCGGATGGCCTCGCACCAGGCGATTGAAATCAACACCAACGTTACGCCGGAAATGATTTTAAAAGCCCGCGCGGTAACGGACACCATTTACGTGGACGAAAAAATCAAGAATTACATCGTGGACCTGGTGTTCGCCACGCGCGACCCGAAGGCCGCCGGGCTGGAAAAGCTGGCCTCCTTTATCGCTTACGGCGCCAGCCCGCGCGCGACCATCTTCCTCACGCAGGCCTCCAAAGCCTACGCTTTTTTAAACGGGCGCGGCTACGTAACGCCGGAAGACATCAAGGCCGTGGGGCTGGACGTACTGCGCCACCGCGTGCTGCTCTCTTACGAGGCGGAGGCGGAAAATATTTCGTCCGACCAAATCGTCAAGCAAATTTTTGACGCCGTAGACGTACCGTAACCATACCGGGGGGTAAACCGTGGATACCGCGGAGATTTTAAAGAAAGTACGCCAAATTGAAATCCAGACGAACAAATTGGTGTCGGAAACATTCGCCGGGGAGTATTTAAGCGCGTTTAAAGGCCAGGGCATTGAATTTGCCGAGGTGCGCGAATACACGCCCGGGGACGACATCCGCTCCATTGACTGGAACGTAACCGCGCGCACCGGCATCCCCTATATTAAAAAGTACAACGAAGAGCGCGAGCTCACGCTGATGATTGCGTGCGACGTGTCCGGCTCGCAGAAATTCGGCTCCAAAGACAAACTGAAACTGGAAGCCGCCGCCGAGCTGGCCGCGCTGTTTGCATTTTCCGCCATCAAAAACAGCGACAAAGTGGGCCTCATGCTGTTTTCGGACAAAATAGAACTCTTCGTCCCCCCCAAAAAAGGCAAAAAGCACGTCCTACGCCTGATCCGCGAGCTGGTGGCGTTTGAACCCCAAAGCGCCGGGACCGACATCGGCCTGTGCCTGGAAACAATGAGTAAAGTTATCAAACGCCAGGGCATTTTAATTTTAATTTCGGATTTTCTGTCCCCGGTCTCCTCTTTTTCCAAACCGTTCAAGCTGGCGGCCAAAAAATTTGATTTAATTCCCGTCATCGTGCAGGACAAGCTGGAAACGCGCCTGCCGCCTTTGCACGCCTGCATAGACGTAACGGACCCCGAAACGGGGCAGGAGGATTTTCTGTGCCTCTCTTCCGGCGAGATTAACGACGCGCTGGACGATTACGCACGCCGGCAGGATTTAAATTTGCGGGCTTTGTTTAATCCGTATAAAATAGAGCCCATTCGGGTGGACACGGCCCTGCCGCCGGCCGACCCGGTAATCGCGTTTTTTAAAGCGCGCGCCAAAAAAATCAGGAGATAGCGTGAAAAAAACCGTACTCTTTTCCCTTTTCCTTTTCGCCGCCGCCTTTGTTTCCGCGCAGGAAATCAATGTGGTGGAAAAGCGCGCGGCCGAAACGGTGCCTTTCGCGCAGCCGTTTGCGCTCCAGTTTGTGCTGTCCCACACGCCGGGCTACCAGGTAACGGTGGACGAAGCCTCCCTTTCTAAAGATTTTGAAATTACGCAGGTAAACGCCGTGCAAAACTCCCCCGGCACCATGACGTATGATTTTACCGCCCTGCCGTTCGTGCTGGGCAAAGCCACGTTTACCGTTACTTTTGAACTCACGCAAAACGAAAAGCCGTTCGCCCAGGCCAAAGAAGAAGTGTTCGTCAACATTACCCGCGCCAAAACATTTAACGACCAGAACCTGCGCGAAATCCGCCCGCCGCATATTCCGTCCGGCTGGCTGACGTGGCTGCTGGCGGCCCTGCTGCTGGGCGCGCTGATTTACGTACTGCGCTATTGGTGGAAGCGTACGCAGGAACAGGCCCGCTCCGTGGCGGACGTGCAGGATACGCGGCCGGGCAATGTGATTGCGCTCACCAAAATTGACGCGCTGTTAGACAGCGGGCTGTGGGAAAACCGGCAATATAAGGTGTTCTATATCACGCTTTCCGACATTCTGCGCGAATACCTCTGGCGGCAGTTTGGCGTGGACGCGTCGGCCGACACCTCCGCCGAGCTCCTGCGCCGCGTCAAAAATATGACGCAAATGGCCCCCTTTATGTACCAGCTGCGGGACTTTTTAAGCTCCGGCGACCTGGTTAAATTCGCCAAAGCAGTGCCCAGCGAACAAATCCGCGACAAGGACGTTAAAATCCTGCGCGAAATCATCATTGAAACCGCGCCCAAGGAACTTTCGCCCGCCGCACGGGAGGAAGAAGCATGATTTATTTTTTTCTGATAAGCGTCGTCCTGCTGCTGGCCGCCCTGACCGCGAACCTGTTTATCAAACGCGCGCCCAAAACGATGGCCGTGCTGGTGGCGGGTTTTGCCGCGCTGACGGCGGTGAGCCTGGCGGGGCTTCTGTTTGTGCGGCTGGCCGGCGACGGAGCCGAATTTATACACCCCTGGGCGTTTGTCCTGCTGGTGATTCCTTTTGCGGTATTTCTGGCGCAGACGGTATTCCGCGGCGCGTTCGCGCGCCGGGTGGCCTACCCGATGACGCACCTGATGGTGGAACAGTCGTCCCTGCGCGTACTGTTCACGCGCTGGCTGCCCGTTACGCTCTACACCGCCGCCTTAATGCTGATGGTCATCGCGCTGGCGCGTCCCGTGCGCGTGGACCGCACCGTTCTCCCCCCCACCGAAGGCATTGACATTATTCTATTGATGGACGTGTCGGCCTCTATGCAGAAGCAGGATTTCTATCCCAACCGTTTTGTGGCCGCGCAAAGCACCGCCTCCCGCTTTATTTCCAAACGCTTAAACGACCGCATCGGCCTGGTGGCCTTTGCCAAAGAAGCCATGCTCCAGGCCCCGCTGACGCTGGACCACGAAGCCCTGCAGGAGTATCTTTCCACCCTGTACCTGGGCGTGGTGGACGCCAACTATACCGCCATCGGCGATGCGCTGGGCGTGGCGGCCAACCATTTAAAAGACAGCAAGGCCAAAAGCAAAATCATCATCCTGTTAACGGACGGAGACTCCAACGCCGGCACCATTGCGCCGCTTCTGGCGGCCAAAGCCGCGGCGGCCTACGGCATACGCGTCTACACCGTCGGCACGGCCAGCGCGCCGGGCGACGGGCTGTACTCCAGCGCGGAGGACGAAATCAACGAAGGGCTGATGATGGAAATCGCGGATGCGACGGGCGGCAAATTCTACCGCGCGAAAAACGAGGCCGAACTCGCCAAAATTTACGATACGATTAACGAACTGGAAAAGACGGAATTCGCCCCCAGCTCCACCGTCAACCGCAGCGATTATTACCAGCCGTTTCTGTTAATGGCGCTCGTGCTGGTGCTGGCGGCTTTTGTGCTGGAAAAACTGTTTTTTATCAAGGTGCCTTAATATGGAACTGTTCGCCGACCCGATGTTTTTACTTTATTTTCTGCCCGCCGCGCTATTTGTGGGGCTGGCGGCCTGGCTGGGCGCCAAATTAAAGCGCCGGCTGACCGCCGCACTGTTCGGCCCCAAAGCATACGCCAAACTCACGGCCGGCCTGCGCCCCGTTACGTGGCGGCGCGGCGCGCTGTTCCTGCTGGCGGTGTTTTTCCTGTTCCTCGCGCTTGCGGGCCCGCAGTGGGGTACGGAAGTGATTGAAGCCCAGGGCACGTTTGCGCAAACGGTGATTGCCGTGGACGTATCGGCCTCCATGCGCGCGCGGGACTTAAAGCCGGACCGCCTGGACAACGCCAAAAGTATGCTGCGTATGCTGGTAAGCAACTTAAAAGACGAACGCGTGGGCATTATTGCATTTACGTCCCAGGCATATGTCCAGTGCCCCATTACCACGGACGAGGACGCGCTGACCTACTTTATCAATTCCCTGAAACCCGATATGCTGCCCGTGCCGGGTACGTCTTTGGCGGCGCCGGTGTCGCTGGCGGCGCGTATGCTGGCCAAATATCCGGGCCATAAGGCGCTTATTCTCTTAACGGACGGAGAGGACCACTCCCCCGACGAACTCAAAGCCGCGCAGGAGACCGCGCTTAAAAACGGCATCCGCATCATCGCCATCGGCATCGGAACGAAAGAAGGCACGCTGATTCCGGCCAGAACGGACGCTTCGGGCAAAATTTTGGAATATAAAAAAGACAAAGAGGGAAAGACCGTCGTCTCCAAGCTGGACGAAAAAACGCTGCTGGAGCTGGCCCAGGCCACGGGCGGCGCCTATATCGCCTACACCACTCCCGCGCAGGTGGCGGCCAAAGTGGAGGCCGCGGTAAAAGGGCTGGACCGCACGGCCTCGCGCACGGCTTCGCGCGCGATATATAAGAACCGCTACGCGTTCCCGCTTACGCTTGCCATGCTGTGCCTGGCGGGATACCTCTTGTGGCCCCGGGGGCGCAGGCCCGCCGCGGAGGCCGGGGAAAAAGAACCCCAAAAAAGGTAAAATATAGTATGAAGAAACTCATCGGTGTATTTTTGCCGTTCGCCGTCGCCCTCTGTGCGCAAGCCGGAGTGCGGGCCGATTTGCGCGCAGGCGGCAAACTCTATGAGGATCAGAAATACGGTCAGGCCCTGGCCAAATACAACGAAGCCCTGCAAAAAGCCCCGCAGGACGAAAACGCCTCTTTCGGCGCGGGGGCGGCGGCCTACTATTTAAAAGATTACCGCACCGCCGAAAAAGCTTTTGAAGAAACCGCCGAAAAAGACGGCAAACTCGTGCAGGACGCGCTTTTTAACCTAGGCAACGCCTATTACCGCGCCGGGGATACGGACAAAGCCGCCGACGCGTACCGCAAAGCCATCGTCCATAACCCCAAGGATAAAGAGGCCATACACAATTTACAGTTGATTTTGGACCAAAAGCAAAACCAACAGAACCAGAATAACCAAAACCAGCAGAACCAGGACGATAATTCGTCCAACCAGGACCAGCAAAACCAAGACGGCAAGGGCCAGGCGGCGCAAAACGAGCAGGACCCGCAGAACCCCTCCAATCCGCAGGACCAGATGGATAAAGACGACGCCAACCGCGTCATGCAAATGGCCCGGGAAAATGAATATAAAAAGCCCACGCAGTCCGGGGCCGCGCAGGGAAGTTCGGTAGAAAAAGATTGGTAAACCTATGAGAAAAGCGATTTTATCCGTTTTATTTTTATGTGCGGCCGCGCTGGCGGCGGCGCAGGTGTCGGTTACGGCAAGCGTGAACAAAACCGCCCTGACGCTGGACGACGAACTTACCCTTTCCGTGGAAGTGCGCGGCGCGGCGGGCAATATGCTGATGCCGGAGCTGCCCAGCCTGCCCGCGTTTAACGTCTATTCGCGCGAAGTGGAGCAGACCACCGTCAACGGCCAGACCAACACCGTCTTCCGCTACGTTATGCTGCCGCGCTTTGTGGGCAAAGCGTCTATCGGCGCCGTCAGCTTTAACTATAACGGCAAAACCTATAAAACCGACCCTATTTCCGTGAATATCTACCGCAACGCCCAGGGCGTACAAAACGCCCGGCCCGCGTCTTCTTCCGCCAGAGCGGTGTCCAACGGCAATTACGATTCCGCCGCCGCCAAACGCGTCAAACAAACCGCCGACCCGAACCTCCCCCCGCTGGAAAGGGACCTGGCCAACCAGGCCTATGCGCGCGGGGATGAAAACTTTTTTCTCGTAGCCGCCGTAAGCGACGATAAGCCCTACGTCAACCAAACCGTTACGCTGGGCGTGCGTTTTTACTACAACCGTCCGTTCTACGATGCACCCTACCAAAAGCCCTCCGTTTCCAACATTTTTATGGAAGACATGGGCACCGCACAGGGCACGCAAAGCATCGGCGGCGTACTGTACCGCTACGAAGAACAGCGCTACCGCCTGACCGGCGCCGCGCCCGGCCCGGCCACCATCGGCCCGGCTTCCGTGCGGTATATGACGGGCGGCTCGCCGCTTTCGGCGCTGGACCGGCTTTTCGGCGGTTCCGCCGTCAGTGCGGAAGAAACCGCCCAATCGGCCCCCATCACGCTTAACGTCCGCGCCCTGCCGGCGGCGGGCAAACCCAAATCTTTCTACGGCGCGGTGGGCGAAGGCTACACCATCGCCGCGGCGGCGGACCGCACCCGCGTGGAAGCCGGCGAAGCCGTTACGCTTACCATCACCGTTAAAGGGCCCGGCAACTTAAAACCCACCCAGGATTTAAACCTGCCCGCCGTGGACGGATTTAAAATTTACAATGCGGCCGCCACTTCTGGCTCCATTCCCGCAAACGGCTCCGAGCGCAGCTACAAAGTATTTAAAACGGTGCTCGTACCGTCCGCCTCCGGCATTTACACCATTCCGTCGGTCAAATGGTCTTATTTCAACCCGGACAAAGGCTCTTACCAAACCATTCACACCGAACCGATTACCATCCAGGTGTCTCCCTCCACCAAGGCGGACAGCGGTTTTGATTTCGGTGCGGCCAGCCCGGCGGGAAGCGGATTTCAGACGCTGGGGCAGGACGTCTCGTATTTAAAAACGGCCTACGGCCCGCGGCCTTCCGTGTTGACGCGCATGAGCGGCTGGTATACGCTTAACTGGGTGATGCTGTCCATACTGGCGGTGTGCGTGCTGTTCGCCTCGGTAGGCAAAAAATCCCTGGCGCAGAAACGCGCCTACAGCACCGCGCGCGGCAGACTTAAAAAAGCGCTTTCAGACGAAACGGTGGCCGACGCCGTGTCCGACTATTTACAGCAAAAAATGAAAATCAGCACCGGCAGCCTGCCGCTTAAATCCATCGTGGCCGCCCTGCAAAAGCGCGGCATTACGCCCGCCACGGCCGAAGCGTTTTCGCTCCTGTGGCAGCGGCTGGACGCGGCCCGCTTCGCCCCCGGCGCACCGGGCGTGCAAACCGCGCAGGAACTGGCCCGCCAGGCGCAGGACATTTTAAAGCTTCTGGAGGAGGAAACCAAATGAAACGCCTGCTCACGCTCCTGGCCGTACTGGTCAGCTTTGCCGCCGCCTCCTGGGCGCAGACGCCCATGCAGGAAGCCGAAGAATTTTACCGCCAGGGCAAGTTTTCGGCCGCCCTGGGTATTTACGAAAGCGAGCTGAAAAACCGCCCAAACGACCCTTATGTTTACTACAATATAGGTAACTGCTATTTTAAGATGGGCAGCAAAGGCCTCGCGGCCGCCAATTATTACCGTGCGTTTAAACTGGACCCGCGGGACGCGGACATCCGCCACAACCTGACCCTCGCGCTTGCCGCGGGAGGAGAAAGACTGGTTCCGGCCGGCATGCCGCCGGTGCTGCACAAGGCGTTCTTTTATTTATCGTATCCCGAAGTCCGGGGGCTGACGTTCGGGCTCCTGTGGCTGTTCTGCACGCTGGGCGGCATATGGCTGATTAAACGCAAATTCGGCCGTACGCTGGCCGCCTGCGCCGTTATTCTGCTTCTTTCCGGCGGATGGCTGTACGTACGCCGCGCGCTGGAAATCCAGCACCTGGCCGTAGTGGCCGCCCCGGTGGCGGAAATACGCAGCGGGCCGGGCACCAACTTCCCCGCCAGCGCCAGCGTGGCGCAGGGGCATTTGGTTATGGTGCAGGACGCGAAAGACACGTGGTACGAAGTCATCGTCAAATCCCAGGGAATCAAAGGCTGGGTGGAAAAGAGCGCGGTGGAACAAATTTAAAACGAGGTATCTGATATGTTTGTCAAACAACAAGCCGACGAGCTGATTCAAGCCGTAACGTACGTGAAAGAAAACCTGGCGGACCGGGTGCAGACGCTGGCCGACAAGGTAACCGAAGCCTTCAAAAAAGGCAATAAAGTCATTTTAATGGGCAACGGCGGCAGTGCGGCGGACGCGCAGCACATCGCGGCGGAATTTGTGGGCCGCTTTAAAAAAGAACGCCCCTCCCTGCCCGCTTTGGCTTTAAACACCAATTCGTCCACGCTCACGGCCATCGGCAACGACTATTCGTACGACGTCGTTTTCTCGCGCCAGATTGACGGTTTTGCCAAAGAAGGGGACGTGGTCATCGGCATTTCCACCTCCGGCAACAGCAAAAACGTCTACCTCGCTTTGGGCCTTGCCAAACGCAAAGGCTGCTTTACGGCGGCTTTTTTGGGCAAAGACGGCGGCATCATTAAAGATATGTGCGATTTACCCCTCGTCGTAAACGTCAAAGACACGCCGCATATCCAAGCCTGCCACATTTTCATGGCGCACTGTATGTGCGACTTGGTGGACCAGGCGTACTGATTTATGAAAATAGCTATCGGATGCGATCACGCGGGTTTCCCGCTAAAAGACACCGTGGCGGCCGTAATACGCCGCCTGGGGCACGAAGTGATTGACTGCGGCACATTCAGCTGCGACCGCGCCGACTACCCCGACTATGCAGACAAAGTGGCCAAGCTTGTAGCTTCCCAAGAAGCGCAGCGCGGCGTTCTGCTGTGCGGCAGCGGCGTGGGCGTATGCGTGGCCGCCAATAAAACCAAAGGCGTGCGCGCCTGCGTCTGCCACGACGCGTACAGCGCCCGGCAGGCCGTGGAGCACGACGCGCTGAACGTGCTTTGCCTGGGGGCGCGCATTATCGGCCCGGCAATAGCCGAAGAGCTGACCGAACGTTTTTTAAACGCCTCTTTCCTGACGGGTTCCCGCCACGAAGGACGGTTAAATAAAGTAAAAGCGATTGAAGACGCAAATTTTAAATAAGACCACCCCGGTCTTTAAAATAAAGGATGATGAAACCTATGAATACACAAGCAAATCCCATGGCCGAAGGCATTATCAGAGAAGGCGAAATCAAGCTGGAAGGGCTTGAGTTCAACACCAAATTCTGGGCCAAGGACCCTACTCTTTGGAAAAAAGACAAAGAGCATATGGAGTTTATCGTTAAATTCCTGGGCTGGCAGAAAGTTTACGACTGGACCCTGGAAAGAGTGGACGACGTGCTGGCGTTCGCCGGCGACGTGAAACAAAATTTTAAGCATTGCGTGATTATGGGTATGGGCGGCTCCTCGCTGGCGCCCGAAGTGTTCCGCACCGTATTCGGCAGACAGGAAGGCTGGCCGGAACTCATCGTGCTGGACACCACCAACCCGGACTGGATCGGCGCCGCCCGCGCGCGCATCAACCCCGCCGAAACGCTGTTCATTTTCGCCAGCAAATCCGGCGGCACGGTGGAGCCGTCTTCCCAGTTTGCCTATTTCTTTGACGAAGTAAAAAAATCCGGTGTAAAAGAACCCGGCGCCAACTTCGCCGCGATTACGGACCCCGGCACCGGACTGGAAGCGCTGGCCAAGAAAAACCATTTCCGCAAAATTTTCTTAAACCCGGCCGACATCGGCGGACGCTTCTCCGCGCTTTCCCTGTTCGGCATCGTCCCCGCCGCCATTATGGGCGTGGACGTGAAGAAAATTTTAACCATCGCCAAAGAACAGGCCGCCACCTTTGGGCCCGACGCCCCCGTGAAAGACAACGCCGCCGTCAAACTGGGCGCCTTTATGGGTGCGTGCAACGTCAACCACGGCAAAGACAAGCTCACCCTTTTAACCCCGAAAGATTTTGCCACCTTCGGCCTGTGGGCCGAACAGCTGGTGGCCGAATCCACCGGCAAAGAAGGCAAAGGCGTGGTGCCCGTGGCCGGCGAAACGCTGACCAAAAACTTTGACTACCGCGACGACCGCTTCTTCGTCCACCTCTCTACCGGCAGCGAAGACGACAAACACGTTACCGTCATCGCCAAAGATTTGGCCGAACGCGGATTTCCGATCTTAACCATTGATATGGAAGACGTCTACCAGCTGGGCGCGATGTTCCTGCTGTGGGAAATCGCCACCGCGGCCGCCGGCGCCATTTTGGGCATTGACCCGTTTGACCAGCCCAACGTGCAGGAAGCGAAAACGATGGCTAAAAACGTGCTCGCCAAGCTGGAAGCGGGTGATATCCCGGCCGAAGTTTCCGCGCCGATTCTCGTCTCCGCCGACATTGCGGACGAAGTAAAGCTGGACACCCTGGCGCAGGACCTCTATTCGCTGTTGGAAAGCAACGATTACGTCGCCATTCTGCCGTATGTGTATCCGTCTGAGGATGTGGAAAAGGCCCTGCTCGCCCTGCGCGACAAAATTATGGCCCGCACCAAACGCGCCGTATTGTTCGGTTTCGGCCCGCGTTACCTCCACTCCACCGGCCAGCTCCACAAAGGCGACGGCAACAACGGCGTATTCTTGATTCTCTCCGCCGACCCGGCGAGCGACATCAAAATCCCCGGCCAGCGCTATACCTTCGGCCAGCTCTGCAACGCGCAGGCGCTGGGCGACTTCCAGGCGCTGCAGGCCAAGGGCAGAAGAGTGATTAAACTGCACCTGACCCAGCCGCTGTTGGAAAGCATCAAAAAAATCAGCGACTTGTTCTAAATCCGTTCCATACGCAAGGCGGTCTGCGGGCCGCCTTGCCTTTTTATCTCTTATGACCAAAGTATTTATCCAAACCTACGGCTGCCAGATGAACGTGGCGGATTCGGACGAAATGTTCACGCATCTGGCGGCGCGCGGAGCCGAATATACCGACAAGTTGGACGAGGCCGACATCGTGCTCGTCAACACCTGCACGGTGCGCGACCATGCGGAACACCGCGCGGTATCGTTTTTGGGCCGTTTGGCCGCCTGGAAAAAAGAACGTCCGCACCGCGTGATTATTTTTGCGGGCTGCGCCGCCGAACGCCTGGGCGCGGAGATTCAAAAGAAATACCCGTTTTTGGATATACTTTCCGGCGCAAAAGATATTGAACATTTTTCGGACCGCTTGGACGCCAGCGGCCTTTTTGCCGCACCCGGCCGCGCGGGCGAAGCGCCGGCCCCGGGCCTGACGGGATACGTGACCATTATGCGCGGGTGCGATTTTGCGTGCTCGTACTGCATTGTGCCCAGCGTGCGCGGGCCCGTTAAATGCCTGCCTGCGGAAAACATTTTAAAAGAAGCCGCCCACAAAGCCGCCGCAGGCGCCAAAGAGATTATGCTCCTGGGCCAGACGGTAAACGCTTACCGGGACGGGCAAACCTCGTTTGCGGATTTGTTAAACCGCGTAAGCGAAGTGCCGGGCGTGGAGCGCGTGCGCTTTACGAGCCCACACCCCATCTATTTTACGCCCGCGTTTTTGGAAGCGGTAAAAAACAACCCCAAAATCGCGCGTAACGTACACCTGCCGGTGCAAAGCGGTTCCACCAAAGTGTTGCAGGAAATGAAACGCGGCTACACGCGCGAGATTTTTTTGGATAAAGTCCGCGCCTTAAAAGCCTGCGGCTTTACCATTTCCACCGACATCATCGTCGGATTTCCCACCGAAACGGAGGAAGACTTCCGGCAAACCCTCTCGCTCGTGGACGAAGCGGAATTTTTCGCGGCCTACTGCTTTAAGTATTCCCCCCGCCGGGGCACTCCGGCCGCGCAGATGAAACTGCTGGATAAAAAGGTACTGGAAGAAAGGCTTGATATTTTGTTAAATAGGGTAAGAGGTTTGTCCGACGCGGCGTACCAAACGCAGGTCGGCACCGTGAAGGAAGTGCTCCTGGAGTCGGAAAACAAAGGACGCTCTTCCGAAAATTTTTGGGTGAAGACGCACAAGTCTTACCCCGTGGGCTCCATCGTACGGACGGAAATTGAAAAGGCCGACGGGACATTATTATTTGCGAGGGACTGAGTATGACAAAGAATTTCTCTGAAAAACGCAGACATCCGCGTATGCCGGTTATCAGCAACCTGATTGAACCGGTCAACCTGCATTACAAAACCGAAGACGGCAAAGAAACTTCCCTGGTCGCCATCTTGGCCGATCTATCCGCCTCCGGTATGCGCATGATCAGCTTTCTGGGCGCGCCGCTGGCCGATAAGTTTTCCATCAGCCTGCAGCTGCCCGGCACCGGCAAAATGGAAGTGGACGCGAAGCTGGCCTGGGTAAAACAGCGCGAGAACGTGTACACCATCGGTATTGAATTTATCAAAATGGCCGATAAAGACGCCAAGGTCATCAGCGAAATGGCCGACGACTTTAACGACTGCGATACGCGCATTCTGTTAAAACTCCCCGAAGTGTGCGTAGCCGGCTGCAAATGCAACAAAATCTGCAATAAAATTCAAAAAGACGAAAGCCTTTTTGAAGGCAAATAATTCCCCAAACTTCGCAAATAGAAATGAAAAGCCCCGGGTTTACGCCCGGGGCCTTTTTGTAAAGCAAGTTTAATATACGTCGTACCCGTCCTTTTCCAACCCTCTGCAAATCTTCTTACCCAAGTCTGTAAAACCGCCGCAATTTTTATTTGTGTCATTTACTACTTCTTCCCAAGAAAATCCGGCCGAGCAAATGGTATAGTCCCCCCGGTTTTGGTCAGCACATACCTCCATATCAAAATCATATGTATAGTGTTTGGTTTTATAATTAATAGTCCCATCCCACTCACCTCCTTGCAACTCCAAATAGTCTTGCACTTGATACATACATTCGTTATCTCCGCCACATTCCAAATAGCGCACCTTCATTGCATTATGAACATATTTCATTACAGTCTGCGCCTCCACCAAGCGGGATTTTTCCACCGCCAGCGTATACTGCGGCAGAGCGACAGCCGACAATATGCCAACAATTAAAACAACCACCAACAGCTCTATTAACGTGAATCCGAGACTTTTCTGCACGGGATATATCCCCCTATTTATATAAGTTGATATCCCCAATTTATCAAAAAAAAAAAACAATACAAGCCTTTTATATCTTTCTTCTTTT
>NZ_CAUDSG010000026.1:0-23220 GCF_958451995.1 Candidatus Avelusimicrobium alvi | reverse complement strand
AAGATATAAAAGGCTTGTATTGTTTTTTTTTTTTGATAAATTGGGGAAAGACCTACTGGGTCGTATCCCCTCGCATACCTCGCTTAAACTCTTCTCTCCGGGGATATTTAGGCCATTCCCGCAAGGATGGAAGGAGTTTCTATGAAACGTATTTTTATTGCCTTATCTTTGTTATGTGTACCATTATTGGCATTCTCAGAAAACAAAATCAAAATGGTAACGTACTTTCCGGTGCCGTATGTGGCATACAGCAAGATTAACGCCAGTAAACAATTAGACATAGGCTTAACATCCGCCTGTGAAATGAATCTGGGCTGTTCAGAGTCTGGAGCTTTGGGTATTCGCCCGTTACAGGCCACAACAGTTAATTTGAACCGGGGAAAACTGGATTTAAACACGGCTTCTGCCGTAAAGAGCACGAACGTAACGTTGGGGAGCGGTTCTGAGGAAGCGAATATAGATTTCGCTGCAAACCTGCGTATCGGTACGTTAAACAACGGCTACAGTCTGGAAGCCGCTGATATGACGGTGGACGAACTGAAATTGTTTGCGTCGCATATGCGTACGGGAGGGGAGAAATTTCCTTCCTGCGCGGCGACGGGTGCCTCTGGAGCGCCGCAGGTATCTTGGCAGAAGGTAAAACTCAAGAAAGCGGAAGAAGTGTATTTAGTATGCGGTACGCCGAAGGTTTCCGGGTGTGATGCGTCTTCCAAACCTTCCACTCCTTCGCCGCGGACGTGCAATACATGCGGCACGCAGAGCGCCACGGTCAGCTGTAACGAATCCACGGGGCAGTGGCAGACGGTGTGGGGCAGCTGTTCGGTTTCCAGTTCTTCGCAGTGCGCTACATATTCGTGGCAGTATGAAGGATGGACCGTGCTACGTTCATTTTTATGCGGCCAGAATGAAGAAGCTGAATCCTTTTGTCGTACATATCCCGATACCCCGACGCCTTCTGGTTCTTGTGATACTGAAGGGGAGACACAGATTGTTGGATGTAGCGTGAATGACTATTGTCCAGGTCATCCTATAGATATAGAAGCGTTGATATATGTTTGCAAATAAATGAAACTCCCCGGGCTTCAGCCCGGGGAGTTTCATTTGTGAGAGGTAAACCCCCGGCTGAGCCGGGGGGTTCGTTACAGCGGTTTGAAATATCAAAACAGACTCTTTTGTTTGGCCTGGCGTTCGGCTTTTTCGTACAGCCGGGCCACTTCTTTTTCCAGCTCCGCCGGGGGGACGTTGCCCGCCTGCAGAAGCATGGCGTGGAACTGCGCCGGGACGAATTTTTTGCCCAGCTTTTTGGCGTATTTGGCGCGTACGTTTTCCACCGCTTCCAGCCCGGTTATAAAGCTGACGGCTTCGCCGGGGCGCGCGGAAACGCCTTTTAACAGGCTTTCGGCTTCTTCCTGGTTAAATCCGTTTTCCGCCACCAGGAAATTAATCGCGTCCGTATACGAGTATTGCTTGCTGTGCAGGCGCGCATCCGCCAGGGCGGCCGCGGCGCGGCGGTATTCCGTCCAGGCTAAAAACAGCAGTTCCTCGTCGGTTACGATATACCCGCGTTCTTTGGCCAGCCGCTGGGCGTAGGCGCTCCAGCCGTTGGCCGTAGCGGCCGACGGATACAGGCGGCGGGGGGAAGAAAGATTCGCACCCGCAAGGGTTTGATAATAACGGCCCGGCACCAGCTCGCCGCTGAGCAGCAGCTTGCGCGTGGGAGCGTTAAAATCGCGTTTTAACTGTTCTTCTTTCGCCAGCTGATTGCCCGCGGGCAGGCGCAGGAAAAAGTCCGTAGACGGCGAAATCTGGTTCCCGTAAGGCGGCACAAACAGATACGCCAGCGTATAGGCGTAATAGGCCGGCATCGGTTTGACGGAAAAGCTGACTTTTTTGGCGGGCAGGGTGCCGTCCTGTTCAAAAAACGCCGCCAGGCCGTTGGCGTCCTGCGTCAGGCCGGCAATTAAATCCGTCTGCGCCGGAGCCGTTGCCAGGCGCCGGGCCGCCGTGTAAAATTCCTGTGCGGAAGGCGGCACGAATTTGCCTTTTTTGGCTTTTTTCTTCTTTTCCTGCGGCAGGGCTTGCACCGTGGGCTGGGCGTTTAAATCGTCCACCACCGTTATTTCTTCTTCGGCGGTTTCCAGGGTGAACGGTTCCAGCGCGGCGGCGAGGTTTTCCTGCGCGGTGCGGAAATTCTTTTCCAGCCGTTTAACCAGTTTGGCGGGTTTTTCGTCAATTTGGTAGCGGTCCGCCAGCACGCGGGCGTATTTCTCTTCGCCCAGGCGGAAATCCTGCGTGTCTTTTTCCTGCGAGAGGCGTTTAAAAAGCTCAAACATCCGTTTGATGGCGCGTTTGGCGGTTTGGCTTTCGCGCTTGACCTGCGCGGCGGAAATTTCGTCTTCCGCGCCGGCGAGCAGAAATTCCGTTACTTCGTCAAAAGCCAGGTAAGCGTAATACGCTTTTTCCATCGCCTGCTGGGAAAGAAAGGTGGGCGGCTGGATGAGGTTTCTTTCGGCCTGCGCGGCCGTCAGGGGCAGCGCGTTTATGCGGGCGGCCAGGTCGGCGCGCTGTTTGGCGGCGGACGAGGTTTGCTTGAGCAAAATATCGTATACCGAATCAAACGCCTCGGCGTAATAAAGCGGGTCGTTTTCAATGCGGTTTTGTTCCAGGTCCCAAATGTCGGCGTTGAGGGCGCTTTCCAAAAGGGCGCGGTCCGCGCGTTTGGCGGCGGAAAGCTGGGCGGGGCTGACTTCTTCCAGGTTTTCGCGCACGGCGCGCAGGGCGCTTAAAGCCTGGGCGGCGGTGCGGGGGGAGCGGTCGTCCAGCTTGGAGTTGGCCGAAGCAAACCCGAGCCGCGTGGCGCGTTCGGGGAAGAAAGACAGCATAACAGACGCGTAGCGGTTGGCCGTATCGTCCAGCATATTGTCTTCAAGCAAGGTGTCAATGTTTTCAAAATCAAAACCCGTCTGTGCGGACGCCGGGAGAGATAATCCCGCCCCGCAGAGGCACCAAGCAAGCAGCAAGAGGCGTATTGTATTTTTCATAATATAAGGGCTGGCCGGAGCGCCCCCGCCCGCGGAAAAGCGGCTCGTTGAGAATACGGGGGATAGGGTCATTTGGGTTTATCCGTTAAGAACCGGGATGATGTGCAAACGCCGGCCGGGGCCTTCTTGTATTGTAGTGTTTGCGCGCAGGCTTGTCAACCCGCGCGGGAAGCCGTTTGCAAGACGGGAGCGAAATTTGTTAAAATAAATTAACTTCAAAACGGATTGCACCCCAAAACGCGCCAAACAAAGCCGTTTACCCGCACAGCCGTTTTTTGCTATAATCTAACCGTAAACCCTTTGATGGGCCATTAGCTCAGCTGGTAGAGCAGACGCCTCTTAAGCGTAAGGTCGTGAGTTCGAGCCTCACATGGCCCACTTTGTTTTTCTGACACAATAGAATAAGTAAGGACGGATGGCGGAACCGGTAGACGCGTACGCCTTAGGAGCGTATGGAGCAATCCGTGAGGGTTCAAGTCCCTCTCCGTCCAGATTTTCGGCTAGACCGATACCAACAGGAGTGAGTGAGAATGTCCATTTTCAAAACCGCCCAGAGCGGGGAAGTAAAAACCCAACAATTAGGCAAAGAGGGCTGCCGTGTAACGCTGTCCGTAGAAGCCTCCCCCGAGCTGGTTACCAAAAGCTTTCAAAACGCCGCCGTACAAGTGCAGTCCCGCGCGCAGATGCAGGGCTTCCGCGCCGGAAAAGTGCCGCTTGACCTCGTAAAACAAAATTTTGCCGGACATATTAAAGAACGCGCGCTGGACCTGACCGTCAAAGCCGCCATCAACGCCGCCGTGGCCGACGCCAAGCTGGACGCCGTGGCCGTTCCCACGCTCACCAAAGCCGATTTTGCGGGCTTTGATTCGGGCAAACCCTTTACGTTTGAAATCGCCGTAGACGTCGCCCCGGAATTTGACGTGCGTGACTACAAAGGCATTGAAATCGCCAAAAAGCCCGACACCGCCACCGAACAGGACGTAAACGACAATATCGCCCGCGTGCTGGACGCCAACGCCCGCCTGGAAAGCGCGGCCGAAGGCGCCGTGATTGACGATAAATGCTACGCCGTCATTCACTACAGCGGCAAACGCAACGGCGCGGACGATTATAAACTCAGCGCCGACAGCGAACTGGTGGATATGTCCGCCCCGCAAACCATGCCCGGCCTGGCCGAAGCCATCAAGGGCCTTAAAAAAGGCGAAGTAAAAGACTTTGAAACCAAAGAAGGCGAAGACACCCTGTCTTTCCACGTAACCGTGGACGATATCAAAAACAAAATCGTCCCCGCGCTGGACGACAGCTTTGCCAAAGATATGGGCTTTGAAACGCTGGACGCTTTGAAAGCCAAAGTGAAAGAAAGCCTGGACGCCGAAGCGCAGCAGAACGCCCGCCGCGACGAAGTGGCCCAGATTGAAAACCACTTGGTAAAAGTAAATAATTTTGACCTGCCCCAAAGCCTGGTGGAAGAATATACCGAATCTTCCTTAAACAACTTTGTGCGCAGCATGACCCAGCTGAAACCCGAACAGCTGACGGCTGAACAGAAAAAAACCTTTGAAGAGCGCATCCGCCCCAGCGTGGAGAAGGACCTGCGCATCGGCTACATTGTGCACGCCATCGCCAAAAAGGAAAACCTGGAAGCCACCGAGGCGGACTGGAAAGCCGAGCTGGACAAGAGCCTTTCCGCCAACGCCCAGAATAAAGAAGACGAAAAGAAAATCAAAGCTTTCTTTGAAGAACGCAAAGCGCATGTGCTGGCCACGCTCAGCGAACGCAAAGTGTTTGATTTCCTTAAAGCGCAAGCCAATTATAAATAGTTTCTGCCGGAACGAATTCACCCCGCCCGGACAATGGGGCGGGGAGTTTCGTCCCCGGATACGGGCCGTTTTCCAAGCTGTAACCAAACGGTGCATGGCCTGGACAAACGGTTTTAACCTCAGGGAGCGGATTTGCTGATCCGCTCCTTTTTTATGCCTGATTTATTTTTTCGCTTCCCTAAACCGCGTGAAAAAAACTACAATATAACCAATCTTAATTTTTTACGGAAAATTTATGCTAAATCTAACCAAAGCCGCAAAAGAAACCATCTATATGAAAATTATGCGCGTGCTGCTGGCGATGTGTTTCCTCGTCGTGCCGCTCGTGTTTTTTACCGACTTGACCGCCAATCCGTTCTTTGTGCAGAACGTCCTTTTATATGTGCTGATAGCTTTGCTGTACGGCACGCTGGCCGTCAAATTCCTGCGCTCCAAAGATATTGATTTCACCAAAACGTTTTTTGATTTGGCGTTTTTTGTCTACGTTATCACGTGCATCGTGGGGTGGCTCTCGGCGGTTTCTTCCGCGCCGCAGGCTATGCGCCAGACGATGTTTTACGGCCTGTTAAATTACGGCAGTCTGCTGTTTATCGTTTCTTTGGGCGCGTATATGCTCAGCAAAAACGTCGTTTTTTCCGGCACGATAGAAAGCAAAACCAATTATATTTTGCTTTTCCTCGCGTGGGGCGCCCTGTGGTATTTCCTGCCGATGTTAAAAACCCATTTGCTCTCGGACGGCCTCTTTGCGCAAATGTTTGACTGGTACGGCCTCGTGCTGTGGATTTTGGGCGTATGGCTGGGCGTGCGGGTGCTGAGAAAGCTTACGCAGGAAAACATTCTGGTGCTGATGTTTGTGGCCGTATTCCTGGCCTGCTGTTACGGCGTGCTTCAGGCGCTGGGGCTTGAATTTTTATGGCCGTTTGAAATCAACCAGTTTGCCACCAAAGCTTTTTCCACCTTCGGCAATCCGAACTTCCTGTCCTCGGCCGTGGTGATGTTATTGCCGTCTCTGCTCGTATATTATATGCGCACGGACAGCAAGAAAGATTTTATCGTATACGGGCTGTTGGTGCTGGTGTACATTTTGTTCCTGTCGTTCGGGCTGGCGCGCTCGTGCTGGATTGGCGCGGCGTGCGGACTCGTGATGATGTGGATGTTCGGCACCCTGCGCGCGCTTATCTGGCAGCGCAAGGGGCGCGTGTTTTTGCTGGCCCTGCTGGCGGCGGGGGTCGGCTGGGGTTCCGTGTATGTGGACGGGACGGACGCGCCCAGCCCGGTGGCCAAACGCGCGGCGGAACTGGCGCAGGTAACGCCTTCTAATTTTACGCTTAAAGTGGACCGGGAAGATATTTTCCAGTCCCTGCACCAGCGGCTGTTTATGTGGGACGTATCCAAAGAAATTTTCCTGGAGCGCCCGGTGCTGGGCAGCGGGCTGGGGAATTTCCAGATGGCGTTTGAGCAAAACCAGCCCAAAACGCTTTTGCGCTACCCGAATCTGCGGGAGCTCAAAACCATCACGCCCGCGCCGCATAACGAGCTTTTCTTCCAGCTGGGGCAGGGGGGGATTGTCGGCCTGGGGCTTTTCCTGTTTATGTTTATGGTGCTCTTTTTAGAAGTGCGCGACTTTGCGGCGCATAAAAAAGAAGGCGACAAAAAACAGCTTCTGCAGGCGCTTTTCTGCGGTATTCTGGGTATGCTGGCCGACAATATGCTCAACATTTCCCTGCACGCGGTGGTGCCGGCGTTTATTTTCTGGTGGATGGTCGGCGCGGAAGTCAGCGGCGTGGGTAAAGAAGAACGCCGTATGTCCATCACCGCCAACCCCGTTACGAAAACGGTGGCCCTGGCCATTTTGGGCGCCAGTGCGGCCGTTTTGGTGTGGCAGGGGCTGTGGCTGGCGAGCGAGTACCGCTCCTTCCTGGGGCAGAAAGACATCGCCGTCAAAAATTACGATTCCGCCGCGCAGAATCTTGCGCTGGCGCAGTCTTTGTATCCCGCCAATACCGAAGCGGGCTTCCGCCTGGGCAACGTGCTTTTGGCGCAGGGGAAATACAAAGAGGCTTTGTCCGCCTTTGAAACCACCATGTCCGCCGCCGCGTATCACGAAGAAGTGTATTTCCACGCCGCGCTGGCCGCTTTGGGTACGCACGACAACAAAAAAGCCGTGCATTATCTGATGGATAATTTAAAACTTCATCCGTATCATTTGCAGGGGTATGTGATGCTGTTGCAGCTGCTGGACGAAAACGTGATTTACGCCGACGAATCCGCCCTGGCGCTCATGGAGCGCGGCCTGACGCTGTTCCCGTATGAAACCAGCCTGTGGCGCATGGCGGGGGAAATCTACCAAAAACTCGGCGATACGGAATACGCGAAAAATACCTATAAACGCGGCCTTACCGTGGACACGCTGGACCGCGAGCTCCTGCAGCGGCTGGACGCTTTGTATCCGCGCGGGACGGAGAAGCCCGCCGTCATCGCGCAGGCCCGCCGGCTGCAGCGCTACCAGGAAAAGGCCGGCAAGTTTGACAAAATGTCCGCCTATTACCAGCACCGCCTGCGCTCCGACGTGGAAGCGTATATAGAAGAATATCCCGAAGACACCAACGGCCGCATTCTGCTGGCGCGCGTGCTTTCTTTGGGCGGCAACGACATCAAGGCCAAAGAAGTGCTGGAAAGCGTGCTGAAAGAATATCCGGACGATTTGTGGGCCAACCTCGCGCTCTCCACGCTCTACTATAAGGCCGAGGACGAAGCAAACGCCAAACGCTATTTGCAAAACGCGCTGTTCTATTATCCGCAGAATACGCTGGCGACGGCGCGCCTGGAAGCGCTTTCCTGACTCGCGCCGGGGAAAGTTTGCAGACTTCCCCGTCGGAGCGGGCCGGACGGATGCGTCCGGGAAGCAAAAGTTAAAAAAAGTGGCTTTACAAACCGCGCTAAATTGCTATAATTCTAATATCTGTGTGTTGCAGGGTATAGACGATACATCGCAAGGGACAGGATTACCGAATGATAAAAACAAATAAATTCTGGAGTTATTTGATTGTTTCTCTTTTCTGCTTATCTTTGACGAGCGGAAGCTTCGTGTTTGCGGCCTCCCCGGCTAAACAGCTGGCCAAAGGCATCTCGCTTTACGAACAAAATAAAGACAACGAAGCCATGGATTATTTCATAGACGTGATGGTCTCTGGAGACAAAGACCAGGTCGCCGAGGCCAACAAGTATGTGGAATTGATTCACAACCGGATGGGCGGCATTCAGACTCCCGTGGAAGTGGATATTAATTTTAAAGAAGGCGAAGTAAAAAGCCTGGAAGACGTAACCGACTCCGCCGTGCTGGCCGCACAGCAGGAAGCGGAAGCCGCCGCCGCTGAAGCGGCTGCCAAAGCAGAGGCCGCCAAGGCCGAAGCCGCCGCTAAGGCCGCCGCCGCAAAACAGGACACCCTGGCCGAGCTGGAAGCGCAGCAGCAGGCGCTGACGGAACGCATTGAAGCCGACCGGATGGCCGCGCAGGCGCGCGCCGCCGAGGCCCGCGAAGCCGCCGCCCAAAAAGCGGCCGACTGGAACGAAGCCGCGCTGGAAGCCTCCACCGTGGGCGCCACCGCCGGAGCGCTGGGCTTAACCGCCACCGAACAGGGCGACCTGGAAGCGATTGACGCGCAGACGGACGCCGTAACCGAAGCCGCCCGCCAGGAAAGCGTGCTGAGCACCACTTCCGAGCCCGCCGCCTCCACTTTTGCGGATTTGACTTCTCCCGACGCGATTGAAGCGCGCGACATTTACACCCGCCAAAAATTGGAAAGCATGACCGCCGCCGCCGTGGAAAAAATCACCGCGGCCAAAGGCGTGCACCTCTATTTCCGCGACAACCTGCCCGACGCCATTGATATGGACGCCGACGTTGTTTTCCAGGGCAACAAATTCCGCCCCGAAGCGCTGCCGCTTTTAAACAGCATTTATGAACTCTTGGCCCTGACGCAGGACGCGGGCTACGTCATTCTGCCGCCCGGCTCCTATACCGACGATGTAACCCTGTCCGGCATCCGCCAGGCCATGGCGCTTAATTCCTATTTTGTCAACCGCGGCATCTCGCAGGGCAAACTGCATTACAACATGGGGCTGGTGGACCAGGAACCGCCCGCCCGCTTTGCCAACCTGAGCGGGCTGTCCATCGTGTTTGATTTCTCCGCCAAGCTTCCCACCCGGATGGAGAAAAACGAAGGCAACGAAAAAGCTCCTCTTTTGAGCATGGCCGTTGTGCCGCAGTGCCACGCCATTGACCGCTCCCTGGGCGAAGCGTATGCGATTGACTTCTCCGTTTTGGAAACCGTAAACCCCGTGGACAACTGGGTCATGCAGGTGGTCCAGCACGGCCGCGACGGCAATTTCTACGTCGTACGCCAGCTGGAAGGCTTCACGCCCGTCTACCACCAGATTTTGTGGAACGGCAGAAAAGGCATCATCGGGCCCGAACTGCCGTGCGGCAAATACACCTTAGTGTTAACCGCCACCGATTTGAAGGGCCAAAAACAAACGCTGCGCCGCCGCGTGGTGGTTAAATGTTCCGCGCAGAAAACCGCCGGTTCTTCCTGCACCACCGCCGCGTGCCAAAAAACGGCCGCCGACGATTTGTGCCCCAAATGCAACTATCAAACGCCGCGCCTGTGGGTAAAACCGGGCCGCACGATGAAGGCGGTTTCCGCCCCCGCCGCGCCGGCCGCGGAGTCGTACAACGTGCAGGAAACGGTGACGGATACGGCCTCTTACGATACCCCCGATACGCTGGCGGATACGCTCGGCACGGATACGACGTACGCGCCGCTGCCGTCTTCCCAGCCGTACGCCGCGCCGCAGGGCACCGCCCCGCAGACGGCCGCGCCCGTGAACAATCCCTATGATATGCCGTATGAACAATACGGAAATTAATCCGAGGTAAATATGAGTCTTTCAGAATCCTTGATTGGCAAGAATATGAATGCGCACCCGGACTGCCTGGGTATTTACATCGGAATTGACGAGATGTATGTGGCACAAAGTTCTAAAAAGGACAGCGGCACCGTGTTGGAATCCCTGGTGCGCGTGCCGATTAACGCCGTTGATAAAACCCTTTTAAAGCCCTTAGATTTAAACGAAACGTTTTTTTCTATGGACAACTGGCTTGAGTCGCTCGGGAAAGTAACCTCCAAAAAGAAATGGAAAACCAATAAAGTGGTGGTCAGCCTGGCTCCGGCCTTCTGTCTGCTGCGCCATTTCGTCATTCCCGGCACCATTGAGCGCAAAATGTGGAAGAGCTCCATCCCGCTCCAGGCGCGCAAATACATCCATTTCCCGTTTGAAAAAGCGGAATACGCCTACCACGTTTACGAATTTGAAACCGCCGCCACCAAGCAAAAACGCCTGGGCGTGGTGTTCGCCATGACGACGAAGCTTATCATTGAACGCCTGCAAAAAGGCCTTAAATCAGTGGGCCTGGAGCTGGTGTCGGTGGAACCGTCCAGCCTGTCTTTGGGCCGCGCGTTTAACGACAGCGACAAAGAAGCCGTCGGCCAGGGCGGCCGCATTTATTCTTTCTTCGGCAAAGATATGGCGAGCTTCGTGTTTTTAAACGAAAACGCGCCCGTTTTATTGCGCGATGTGGAAATTTCCGGTTCGCTTCCGGCCGAACGCCGCCGCTTTGAAATTACCAACTGCACGGAATTTATCGCCAAACAGCTGGAAAAAGATCCGTTTGAAGAAGCGGTCATCGTCGGCCACGAAACGGAACAGTGGATTCCCGCGCTGGAGGCCGACTCCAAAAAGCCCGTGCGCAAATGGAATTTGAGCGAAGTCTACGGCATTGAAACCAAATCCGCCGGAGAAATCGCCGCCATCGGCGCGAGCATTAAGTTCTACGACCACAAAACGCCGGATTTGGATTTTACCAAAGGCAACCGCCTGAGCGAGTACGAATTCAACGCCAGCCTGACCGCCTGGAAAGTGGCGGCGGTGGTGATAGTGATTTTCCTGCTCCTGATCGGCAAAGGCTGGCTGGGTATGCAAAGCAAAGAAAAAGAATTGCGCCAGACCAAAGCTTCCAACCGCCAGACCATTTCGGATTTTGACGGCTTAACCGCCAGCCAAATCCAAAGCAATCTGAGCAAAATGAAAAGCCAGAACAGCAACCTGGAGGCGATGCTCAAGCACGATAATTTCATCACTCCGCTGTTAATGGAAGTGGTGGACAATATCCCGCGTGAAATGTGGATTACCAAGTTTACCTATACCGATCCGTTCCCGTCCAAAGGCACCGAAGCGCGCAACATCACGATTGAAGGCGCGATTAAAACCGGTAAAGACGGCCGTGCGGATTTGGCGCTGGGCAACCAGTTTAAAGACGCGCTGGTGCAAATGCCGAACTTTAAGAAAATCTGCGGCAATTCCGCCACCATCCGCTACGTAAACGTGGCGGGGGCGGGGAATACCGCGTCAAATTCCACCTCGGGCCGCCCCGGCGCCGCGAGCCAGGAAACGGGTTTCGTGTTCACCTGCGTCAAAGAAGGAGGTCGCTAACATGGCTGCCAACCTGAAAACTAATAAATTTGTGGAAAACCTGAAGAAAGGGTTTGAAGACATCAAGACGGTTGCCGAGGAAGGCAATTTTAAACTGTTCTTAAAGCAGTTTATTGCCGTGCTGGTGGTGTTTTTGGCGTTCAAATTCATGTCCGGAAAATTTGCGGAAAAAGTGTCCAACTTTGAAGGCCAGATGGATGCCATCCGCGTCCAGCAAACCAGCGAACGCGAATACCAGAACAATAAAAACCAACTCTTGTCCCTGGAGCCGCGCTTCCCCGATATTTCGGCCAAGAACGAATGGCTGTTAAGCCAGATTCTGGGCATTTTTAAAGCGGCCGATATCACGCCGCAGATGGAAGGCTCCCAGGCGGAAGATACGTCCAACGCCACCTATGTGGCCGCGTCTTTGCGCGTCAACGCCGATATGGGGTTCACGCAGTTTGCGGAGTTTTTGGCGGGCGTGGAAAACCGCGACGAATACGTGAAAGTGTCCGAGTTCTCGCTGACCAAGGCCACCGAATCCGAAAACCTGGGCAAAAACAAAATTTCTCTGCGGTTCAATACCATTTTCCCGAAAGAAAAAATTGCCAAATCCCTGTTTAAGGATTATGATAAAATTATGCAGGAGCAAACAGAAGCCAAATCCGCCAAAAAAACCGGCGCCAAGGGGGGTAAATAAATGATAAAGAAAACTGTCTGCGTATTTACCTTGCTCGGCCTGGCGGCGGTTCCTTTCGCGTCCGCGCAGCAGGGCGGCCCGGTGGCCCCTCAGGCTCCGGTGCTGGAGATTGAAGAATCCGCCGTCGTGCCCGCGTCTAAAACCGCGTCCAAAGCCGCCCGCAAAACGGCGGCGAAGCCGCGCACGGCTTCGGCAAAACGCGCCGCCCGTCCGGCCGCCGCAACCAATCCGGAATTAATGGGCAAAACCGCTCCCGGCGTGCAGGAAACGCTGGCCGCGCAGGCGGACGTATCGGTGGAAGCGGTAGCGGCGCCTGTGCCCGCCGAAGGGCTTGCCGCGCCGGCCGGTGCGAATGCTCCCGCGGAAGCGGCCGCTCCCGCCGCGCAAGGGGAAGATTTTGTGGTGCAGCGCGAGGAAGTAGCGGAAGAAACGGCGGAAGTAAAAGCGCCGCGCGTGGTGTATAATCCCAAAAACCGCCGCGATCCCACTTTGTCGCCCGACGACTTTTTATTACTGCAGTACCGGGAACAACAGCGTTTGGCCGCTCTTGAAGCGGAACGCCAGCGCAAACTGGCGGAAGAAAGACGCAAACGCGAAGAAGCGGAACGTCTGCGCCAGCTGGAGCTTGCGCGCATTAAAGACCCGACCCGCGAAGTGCGTAATAAAATTAGAGTCGGCGGCATTATCGGCCAGGAAGTGTTTATCGGCAGCAAGATTTACACGGTGGGCAAGAGCATCTACGGGGCCCGTATTGTGGAAGTCCGCCCCGATGAAGTGGTATTCTCTTACAAAGGCCATAAATTTGTACGGAAAGTTCAGTTATAATAATAAAATAAGCAACTCATTTAGGAATAAATCACAGGAGGACAGATGACAAATCGTTTAGCAGTTGTGCTGGCGTGTGTTGCTGCCTTGGGACTGGGGGGAACGGCTTCTGCGCAGCAGGCCCGGCAATCCCTTCCCAGCGACAACACGATCGCCTTGACGGAGGAAACGACGGTGAAGCTGTCGGGCGAATCCGATCTGTATAAGGAAACCGAGACTTCGTCTCCCCTGGACCGCAAAGTGTCCATTCGCGTTTCCAACGTACCGATATCGGCGTTTTTAAACAGCATTACCACCCAGGCCAAGATTAACTTTATTATGAGCGAAGAATTCGCGAATAAAAAAGTTACCGCTTCGCTTACCCGGGTAACGGTGCGGGAGGCCCTGGATACGCTGCTTCGCGTACACGGCTTGGCTTACCAGCGCATCGGCAAAAGCGACAGCTACGTCGTAACCAAGCGCTCCAACGACGCGCCGGATACGATTACCAAAATTTACACCCTCAGCTATATTTCTCTGCAGGGTATCGGTTCCGCGCAAAGCGAGCTTAACAGCATTATGCCGCAGGACGTTTCCTCCGGCGGTTCTTCCAGCAGCGTGTCCAGCTCCAGCACGGACAGCGGCATGAGCCTGGGCGGCGGTATGAGCGGATCTTCCGGTTCGGACTCCTACAGCGGCGGCGCGGAAATCACGGCTATTGTGAAGAGTATGCTTTCTCCCGTGGGCAAAATCGCCGTGGATCCCCGCACCAACAAACTGATTGTTACCGACGTGGCCGAAGTGTTCCCGCAGGTGGAAAACATTTTGGCCGAGCTGGACGTAAAACCCCCGCAGATTTTGATTGAAGCGCAGATTGTGGAAGTCAGCAAAACCAGCGGTTTAAGCCTTGGTTTTGAATACGGCGGCGACGGCGGAACGATGGTGTCTATGACCGGCCCCAAACGCGTGGTGGACTTTGACTATATCAAAGGCAACGGCGTAAAAGGCTGGAACTACATCTTCCCGACCAAAGACCAGATGAACAGCGATTCCAGTTCCGGCGGCGACAGCGGCAGCAGCTCCTCCTCCAGCTCCGACCAGAGCGACGAAGGCGGTCTGTTGGACTTCTCGGCCTTTAACATTGTGCTTAAAAGCCTCTTAACCCGCGGCGAAGCCAAATACCTCGGTAAACCGAAAGTGGTTACCTTGAACAACAAAACGGCCACCATCACCACCTCTACGGACGCCACCGTCGGCCAGACGATGAGCCAGTCCGGCAGCGGCTCCGGCGAAGGGATGACCACCACTTCCGCGGAAAGAAAGAGAGTCGGTCTTACGCTGCAGGTTACTCCGCAGGTAAACCGCGAAGGCTACGTCACGCTGTATGTGCAGCCCTCGTATTCCGACTTGGTCAGCTCCGGCTTTGACTTCTCTAAAGATACCACCACCCGCGCCGCGTCCACGCTGGTTCGCGTGAAAAACGGCCAGACGGTGGTTATCGGCGGTCTGCTCACCTCGCGTGAAACGGACCAGACCCGCAAAGTGCCGCTCCTGGGCGACATTCCGATATTGGGCTGGCTGTTTACCAGCAAGACCAAATCCAAAAGCACCACCGACTTGGTCATCTTCATCACCCCGACCATTTTGGCGGAATAACAACGATTCAGCACTCATACCTGCCCCCGGTTACTCGGGGGCAGGTATGGTAAACAAGACAAACAGGGTTTAGTAAAGAGGATTAGGAAATGGCAAAACAGTTAAGCGAGATTTTGATGGAACAGGGCGCTTTGGACGCCGAGCAGGTAAAACGCGTTCAGCTCTACGCCAAGCAAAACAACGTAACCGTTGCGGAGGCTGTTGTGAAATTCGGTTTCGCGACCGAAGAACAGGTAACGGCCGCGCTCTCCAAACATTTTTCCGTTCCCTACGCTTCCAGAGAAAACGGCATTTTGGTGCCGGAAAAAGAACAAAACCTGCAGGAAATAATTCCCGAAAAATTCGCGCGCGAGAATATGGTAATCCCGCTGTTCGTGGAAGAGGATGAACTGGCCGTGGCCGTGCTGGACCCGACCAACGTGTTCCTGCTGGAAAACATTAAAATGATGTCCGGCAAGCAGGTGCAGCCGTTCATCGCCAGCAAAAGCCAGCTTTTAAACGTTATTGACGCTTTTTATTCCAATAAAAACCTGCTTGAAGAAGTAATGAACGAAGCCGCCAAGCCGACGGCGGAAGGCGCCGCGGCGGGGGAAGGGGACGAGGATGTGGACGTTTCCGGCTTTTTGGATTTGGATAAAATTTCGCCCAACACCTCGCAGTACGTCAAGCAGGTAAACGCCATTCTGCGCCAGGCCATCGCCGAGCGCACGTCTGATATTCACCTGGAAATGTTTGACGAGCGCGTCAGCCTGCGCTTCCGCATTGACGGTTCTTTGTACGAACGCACCGCGCCGGCCAAAGAATCGGTAAACGCCATTATTTCCCGTATTAAAATTTTGTCCAAGCTGGACATCGCGGAAAAACGTCTGCCGCAGGACGGCAGCTTTACCATCCGCTACCAGAACCGCTCCATTGAAGTCCGCGTTTCCGTATGCCCCGCGGTGTACGGCGAAAAGCTCGTGCTTCGTATTTTGGATAAAGGCACCGGGGAAATGAACGTGGACAAACTCGGTTTTGAGCCGGAGCAGAAAAAGGCCTTCCTGGAAGCCGCCAACCTGCCGCACGGACTTATCTTTTTGACGGGGCCCACCGGTTCGGGTAAATCCACCACGCTTAACGCGGTGCTTACCACCATCCGCACCCCGGAACTTAACTTTATGACGCTGGAAGACCCGGTGGAATACAAACTTGCCGGTATCAGCCAGGTGCAGGTCAAGCCCGCCATCGGGCTGACGTTTGCGGCCGGCCTGCGTTCGTTCCTGCGTCAGGACCCGGACGTCATCCTGGTAGGTGAGGTCCGCGATAATGAAACGGCCGAAGCCTGCTTAAAAGCGGCTTTAACCGGCCACCTGGTGCTTTCCACGCTGCACACGAACGAAGCGCTCGGCGCCGTGCCGCGTTTGATTGACATGGGGATGGAGCCGTTCCTGCTGGCCAGCTCGCTGGCGCTTGTGGCGGCGCAGCGTCTGGTACGCATCCTGTGCCCGTACTGCAAAGTGCCGCACATCCCGGATCCGGCCACCCTGGCGCGCATCATTCAGGAAGGCCATTTAAATCCGCGCGACCAAAACTCCTGGACGTTCTTTAAATCCGTGGGCTGCCCCAAGTGCTTCGGCACCGGTTTTATGGGCCGCCGCGCCATTTACGAAGTATATCGTATGACGGAAGAAATGCGCAACATCATTTACAAAACCCAGGACCTGGTGGAGTTAAAACGCGCCGCCGTACGGTCCGGGGCGCTCAACCTGCGCGCCAACGGGTGGCATAAAGTTATCCGCGGGCAGACGACGGTGGACGAAATTCTGAGCATTACTACGGCGGACGAATAAACGGCCGCATCTTAAACAAGAGGGTTTATGCAAAAATATACGTATACGGTGAAAGACGCCAACGGAAAAACCCTGAAGGGTTCCGTTTCGTCGGATAACAGAGAAAAAGTGATTTTGGCCCTGCAGAACAAGGGCTACCTGGTGCTGGAAGTGAAAGAAGGCGCCGGCGGTTTGTTCGGCGGAGGCGGTTCTTCTTCGGCCCGCAAACGCGGGGGAAAAGTGCCCGGCCACGTGCTGGCGTTCTTCGCGGAACAGCTCTCCACGCTGATTGCGGGCGGCGTGCCGCTCGTGCGCGCGGTATCGCTGCTGGGCGAATATGCGTCCAACCCCACGCTGGGTTACGTACTGACGCAGGTGGCGAAAGATATTGCGGGCGGCCAGTCTTTGCATACGGCTCTCTCGCACCATCCCAAAACCTTCAGCCACATCTGGCTTTCGCTGGTGCAGGCGGGTGAAGTCGGCGGTCAGCTGGCCGATACGCTGATGCAGGTGGCCATCTACACCAAAACGCAGGAAGGGATGAAGAGCAAAATCATCACGGCCATTACCTACCCGGCCATCCTGATGCTGGCGTCCGTGGGCGTGCTGATTTACTTTATTTTGGGTATCGTGCCGACCTTTGCGCAAATCTTTAAAGATTTTAACATTGATTTGCCGCTGATTACCGTTATCGTGCTGAACGTATCGGGCCTGCTCATCAACAACGGCGTGCTGATTATCGTTACGATTGTATTTTTGATTGTGGCCTTCCGCTTTTACATCAAAACGGCCGACGGGAAAAAACGCTGGCACTCGTTCCTGCTGTCCATGCCGCTTTTCGGCAATTTCCTGAAAAACATTTACTACGACCGGATGCTCTCCACGCTTTCCACGCTGCTTAAAAGCGGCGTAACGATTTTAAACGCCATTTTGGTGTTGGAAGAATCGTTTGACGGAAACGTCATCATCCAGAACGCGCTGAAACACGTCCGTTCCGAAGTGGCGGCCGGTAAATCCATTTCCGATTCATTCCGCGCCACCGGGGTATTCCCGGGCCTGATGACGGAAATGATGCTGATGGGCGAAGAATCGGGCAAGCTGCCCAGCATTATCGCCACGCTTTCCAAGTTCTACGCCGATAACGTAGACCAGTTTATCGCCCGTTTTTCCGCGGTTATTGACCCTATCTTAATCTGCGGCGTGGGTGCGCTGATTGGTATTATCGTGGCGTCCATCTTCCTGCCTATTTTCAAACTGTCCCAAATCGGCGGCAACTAATACGGGGGAATGTATGAGAACGCAAAAAGGCTTTACTTTGCTGGAAGTGTTAATTGTCGTGGTGATTGCGGTTTCCGTAGCGGCGTTTGCCGTTCCGGCGTATAAGAAATCGCAGGACCGCAACCGCTATATGGCGGCGCAGGGAGCCCTGATTGATTTGGGCAACGGCGTGCGCGCGCTGCGCGCCGATTTGGCGGTGGACGCGCCGAACAAAGCGTTTCCCACATCCGGCTACCTGGCTGTCAGCGCTTCCTGGCAGGGCACGTCCGGCACGAATTACACAAATTCCAAAGACAAACCTTTGTCCGAGCTTAACAACACCACGCTCGGGTACGCGTTGTTTTCGCGCCGGTATATGTCGCCTATTGCGTTTGATTCCGGCAACAGCTTTAAAGGGTATCTGTTTTACATTTGCCCGCAAAATACGTCTACTTCCAGCGTTTGCTGCCAGAGCAATTCCAACGCGGTGGCCTGCATGAGTGACTCCAGCTATGCCTCCCGCCCCACCAAGGGCCAGTATTACGGCGCGCTTTATACGCTGGATGGCAACGTAACGCGTTTGACAAAGTAATTTTTTGTCTTGACAATGCCGGAAAACGGCGCAATACTGTAATAAGGGTTTTTATATGATAAAGAACAGAACTGGTTTTACGCTTATTGAGCTTTTAATTGCCGCCACTATTATTGGTATTTTGGCCGTGTTCGCCACGATTGCCTACCGCAACAGCGCGGCGCAGACCCGCGTGGCGGGGGCTAAAGCCAAGGCGGATTCGCTGGCGTGGGCCGTTCAGCGCTACAAGCTGGATCCGGTGGCGTGCCTTTCTATTACGAGCAACAGCAATTTGACGATTGCCAATTTGATTAACTGCGGTCTTTTGGAAAGCGGCGGCGCGTGGACGGACGAGTATTTTACATACGAAATCTGCAACGGCTCCGGTTCCAATTGTTCCGGTTCCGGCGTCAGCAGCGACGCTTTGGCCTGTATGAGCGGACAGTCTTCCAAACTCCCTTCCCAATACTTAAAGAGTAACGGGTATTGGTACTGCGTGGGGGATGTTTCGGGCGCCAAAGAGCATTTGGGGACGAACTGAGTATGAAAAAAGGTTTTACGTTAATGGAAATTTTGGCCGTGCTGTTGGTGATTGCCGTCGTGGTGTCCATGGCGGTGCCGGTGTTTCGCTCGGTCCGCTACGAAGTAAAGAACGGGCAGGCAAAAACGGCCGCCAAAAAACTTGCGGACGCGATGCGCTCCTATTACCAGGTAAGCCGCGGCCTGGGCGTGCAGCAGGGCTGTTTTACGCCGACGACCACCGATGGCCGGAACATCGTTATGGCGGCCGCCAGTACGTGCACTTCGCCCACTTCGGACGGTATTCCGTACCAAAACAGCGCGGTGACAAATTCTTCCCGCTCGGCGGTGTCGCAGCTGTTTGCGTGCGGGTATTTGTCGTATAAAGATTTTGTCAGCCTGCCTTACGAATTTTGCACGTGCAACCCGATTAAGGGCGGTTCCCAGCCGGCGAAATGCCAGATTTCCGAAGCGACGGGAACGAATACGCCGTTTGCCGTGGTGCGCGGCGTTGACGGAGCGGGTAAAAAATATACGGCTTCCGCCTATCATATTTACGTTGACCAGACGATGAAAGTAAAAGATAATGCCGACTAGGGGTTACCAATGAAACGCATTTTAAAACGCATTTTAAGCAAAAAAACAGGCGTAACGATTTTGGAAGGCTTAATCGCCCTGGGGCTTTTGGCGCTGGTGGCGGCGGGCACGTTCGGCGTGCTTCTTTCCGTATCGCGCAAGGCGGGCAGCCCGGACATCCGGGAAGCCATGGTGCTTGCCGTGGAGCGGGCCAACGAACAGCTGCAAATGTACACGCCTGTGATGGGCTCTATTTCCAACGCTTCGCTTCCGTCGGAGCTGGAATACGGCTTGTGCGGCGGCGATTCCGACCCGCTGGGCATCGGCACCAACCACTATATCAACTGTATGCTTCCCCCGTTGTGCGATAGAAACAATTCCAGCTTTTCGTACCGCACCGGAGTCAGCAAGGTAAATATGTCGCTGCCGCACGTAAGCAACTACGGCAGTAACGGCTTGGTAAGCGGGTGGGGGGCTTCGCCGCTCGCCACGGTGCGCAGTATAGAATTTTCAATTACTTGCAACGGGTTTACGTTATGATGAATAAAAAGGGTTTTACGTTAACGGAAATTTTACTCGCGGTGATGATTATGGGCATTATCGGGGTGGCGCTTGCGTCTTTAACGACGGCGGCGTCGCGCGAATCGGGCGTAGGCCGCAGCAAAGTGCTTTTGCGCAACAATTTATCCATCGCCATCCGCCAGCTCCGCCAGGATATCCATCAGTCCAGCCGGGTGATGTATGTGCGCGGGCGCATTGATTCTTCTTCCGCGGGAACGGTGGTGCCTTTGCTGGTGCTGGCGAAAAATGCGGATATGAACGATGCGGCCATCAACTCCATGTCCAGCCCTTCGTACGTCACGTATTGTTTTGTAACGGGTTCCACGTCGGCCACGCCGTCGGGGGCTTTGTCGGAAGGGAAGATTTACCGCCGGGAAAGTTCCGCCGCTCCGTCCTGGAGTTCTTCTACTCCTTCGTGCGGCACGCCGGCGTCGGACAGTAACTTTAAAATTTTTCTGCACAACGTCAAATTTATCCCGCCGATTGGTTCGTCGGGCGACGCGCAGTATTATCCCGTCCCGCTGTTCCGGCTTTCGGCGAATGATTCCGTATACAGCGAGAAGGACACTTCCACCGCCGAGGCCCGCCGCAAAGATTTAGGCAGCGTCCTGCTGGTTAAAATGATTACCGAACTGCCCAGCACGCCGGTGGTGAACGAAGCCGTGGAAGAAATTTTTGTACTGCCCAACGGTTTTAGGGTGCAGAACTAAGGGGTTTTTTATGTTTAAAAATAAAAAAGGCGCAGCTTTATTGCAAGTTTTATTGGTTACCGTTATTTTAGCGGGTTTGGCGACGATGCTCCTGCGCGCCAGCCTCTCCCGTTCCACGGCCGCGCGCCAAACGCGCCGGACGGTGTCTGCCCAGCTGCTGGTCAATTCGTGCATGGCCGAGGTTAATACGCTCTGGTCCATTAAAAGCCCGGAAGCTTTCGCGCGGGATATGAACCAGTGCCTGATGTACTGCAAATCTACGGATACGACCGCTACGTGCTCGGCCGCCAACTCGGTGCGCACGCATACGTGCACCATTCCGGTTAACGGCAGAGACTATACGGTAACGGCTGAATTTACCGAATCGGCCCCGACGGCGGACGGCGCCAGAAAGTGCGAGCTGTCCTATACGGTAGACGATTCCCAGGGCGTTCTATAACGGGTCCGCTCTATGAGAACCCTTTGCGTTTATTTACTGATTTGTCTGACAAGCGTGCCGGCGTGGGCGCAGCGCAAGTCCGCCGCGCCGGACGCGTCTCCGTCCATCCGCGTCTCTACGGCGGTGGAAGCGCCCCAGTCCAATATTGATTTATTAAAACAATCCCTGCAAACTTCGTCCGCTGTCGCGGGCCCGGCGGATGCCTCCGCGCTGCCTGCGGCCCCCGCGCCGGCTCCTTCGGCCGTCCAGCCTGCCGCCAAGGCCGCTTCTTCGGCCTCTACGCTGGATATGCCGCTTGATATGGGGGGGACGGTGCAGTCGGTGCAAACCTCGGTGGCGCCGGTTAAAAAAACGCTTTCTCCGTCCGTAGCCGCGCGCGTACAGCAGGCCAATCAAAAACGCGCGCAGGCCGCCAAAAAAACTTCCAAACCGACGGCGCTGGAAAAAGATATTGAAAAATCCAACGCTTTGCTGCCCGCTTCCGAACAGGCGGCGCAGGAAAGCGAAGGGGAGCTTTCGGAAGAAGAAGCGGCCGCCGACGCGGAACTGGAATACGCGGTGAAAATGCTGGAAAAATCCAAAGAAGCGGTGCAGACCGCGGGCCGTTATATTCCGCCGTCCGCCGCGCAGAACAAACCTAAAACGGTTCCCGCGCCCAACAAAAAATTTAATCCGAACGCTTTCCGCCCCGGCGTAACGTGGCAGGAATCCAACAGCACGCATTTTACCATTTACACGCAAAAACGTTCTTCGGGCATCAGCTCGTCTAATATGTCCATGACGTTTGAGTCCGCCTATCAAACGCTGCGCCGCTTTATTCCGTGGATGATGTCGGGCAAGGTGCGCGTGTTTGTGTACCAGGACCACCAATCCTATCTGCGCCACGAGCCCAACGCCAAAGCCTGGACGCGTGCGCTGGCGTATCCGACGCGCGGCGAAATTGTGGTATACGACGAACCGGGCAAAAACCAGGAACTCAAAGAAGTGTTTACCCACGAGCTGACGCACATTTTTACGCAGCAGTTTTTTGACCGTCACAAAACCGGCCGTATTATGACGCCCACCTGGCTTGACGAAGGCCTGGCGGTGCTGATGGAGGACCAGGCGTATAACGGGATGAAAGGCGGCCCGTGGAACAACGATTTTAAAACAGTCAATTTCCAGCGGGATCCGTCCGAAAAAGTGGCCACATTCGGTTCTTCTTCCATGTTCGGCTCCGCGCGGACGTTTACTTCCAAACGCGCCGGAAAACCCGTGTATTTGGTTCCGTTTGCGGAATTTATGGAAGAAGGCTCCCTGTCCGCCGCCGAAGGCCGCGGCAAAACGCAGGATTGGTATTTTCAGGCCTATTTGATGGTGCGCTTTCTGCTGAACCCGGCGGGGGGGAGCTCTCCGTCCAACCGGATGCAGTTTGAACAGTTTACGCGCCTGTTGTCCCAGGGCGAGCCGGTGCGTAATGCTTCCACCGGGTTTTTAGTGAAAGACTCTCGCGGGAAAACCGTGTACCAGCCCTACTCGGTGGATAAGGCGCTGGGCCGCGCCTACCGCTACAGCACGATCGCCAACTTTGAGGATAACTTCTGGCGTTGGGCCGGCAGATAAGCGTTGGCAGGACGGATTTAAAACCCCGGTTTTACAATATACCCCGCGTATTATACGCGGGGTATTTAATTCTATTCCGGCACCGGGGCAATTTGTCGGATGAGGCCGCTTGGAAAGCAGGCCGTGCAGATTGTACGGTGCTTGGCAACATTGTTTAGACAGTGTGGCTCCATTAGTTGGATGGTTCCGTCAGGGAAAGGGAGGGGCGGCTCGGTCTTACCAGACGGGTGCATACCCCCTTTGTTGTTCCCATCTAACTAATAGCACCGTTTATTGCTTTAGCCCTGGCCAGGCCAGATTGCCTGCCCCCGGCAAGGGGGTTGATTTGTTTTTTTTTTTTGATAAATTGAGGGAAGACCGATTGGGTCGTATCCCCTCGCATACCTCGCTTAAACTCTTTTCTAAGGGGATATTTAGGCCATTCCCGTAAGGATGGAAGGAGTTTCTATGAAACGAGTTTTAACCGTCTTAGTTTTACTTTCCGGCGCGTGTGTGTTACACGCCGAAGAGATGAAGTTCGTTACGACGTTATCGTCTCCCTTGGGCACGTTCGCGCAGCTGGAAACCGCGGACTACAGCGCCACCACGTCCGTGCCATTGTTAAACTTTTGCAATACGCGTT